>JBDKVE010000069.1:0-6993 GCA_039679345.1 Anaerohalosphaeraceae bacterium | reverse complement strand
TTTTTTGTTTCTGGGGGTCGAAGAGATGCCCGAGATTGACCCAGTGTGCCCACGTCTGGCCGAATATCTGGTCAATATAGCAGCCATCCCGCACGGCCACGGCGGTTTTGCGGTTGGGGTCTTCGATTTGGATGAAATATTCGCCGTTGAACAGTTCGAGAATGGATTGGGCGCCCTTGTCGGCGATGATCTTGCAGCGGGCGAAAAAGGCTGTATCGCCAATTTCGGCGGCCATGGCCTGGCCGGCACGCAGAGCGGCCAGATAAAGCGAGGCCAGAAAGCTGATCTTGCCGAACCAGGAGGCGTCCAGCGTGTTGGGCTGGTCACCTTCGATCATGCCGTCGTCATTGCCGTCTTTGTTAATGAGATACTGGACGGCACGTTTGATGTTGGGCCAGTTTTTTCGGAGAAAGGCATCATCGGGGGACATCTGGTGTTCTCGGTAGGCGCCAAGGATGCGGCCGCACTGGCCGTCATCGGCGGCCTCGTTGGCCTTGTCGAGGCCGGCACGCATGCCGATGGAACCGTCGTCGTGCTGGGCGATGCCGAGGTCCACCCGCTGACGCATGTCGCGTTCCATGGCGGGGAATAATCGCGCGGGGGCCTGGGCGTAGTGCCAGACGTGGGTGCAGGTGCCTTCGCAGCAGCCGATGCCTTCCCATGCCCAGAAGCGGCCGTCTTTGAATCGATAGCAGGTGGTCGTGGCCAGGGTGGAGGTGTTGGCCATGGTACGGTCGAGCAGCCAGTACGGCAGCGTCGAATCGTACCAGGTTTTCACCCACAGGCGAGTGATCTCGGTGAGGCGCATAAAATTGTCAGCGACATAACGGGTGACCGCCAGGGCGGAGTCGAATCGGGCGGCATATTCATGGCCAACCCAGCGACCACCGACACCGCGTCCGTAGAGATTGGGGAAATGCCAGCAGATGACAAAGGAAACGCTTTGGCTCTGGCCGGGGCTAAGGGTTATAGTTTTGCCGATCGTGCCGATGAGTTTTTCACCGATGGGAACCTCGGCGGAGTCTTTTTGCGTGGTCGTTGTATTGATTGAAGCGGCGGCGCTGGTATTTTCGTCGGCATTGAGGATAGACAGGGTCATCGTGCCGAAATCGGGAAGCAACTCGAGTCTGGATTCGGCCAGCAGCTGATCAGTGAAGACGATTTGATCGATACCGATATTGCCCCAGCCAGCGGTTGCCTGATCGACGATGCGAATGACGGCCTGTTTGCCTTCGTGAGGACGAACATTCATCAGGACGGAGGTCATTTGATTGCTGGCCCTGCCGGTTGATGAGGCCACTACAGCATTATCCACGAGAACTTCAAGGCAGGTTTGTCCTGTATGATTTCCGCCGCCGATGAGGCAGTTGATAAAATGACGTTCAATGGTAAACGGGCGGCTGGTCAATGTGCCTGTTTGGGCATCCTTTTCGGAGATCGACTGGCCGGGGGCGGAGGCGTGACTGTTGACCACGCGAGCGCCCTGACCTTTGACGTCGCCCTGATAGTCGGGGATATCGGTCATTTTGACGGGGCCGGGGCCGAAGGCGTCGCCGGCGACCTGCCAGCTCTGCCAGTCAGGCTTTTCGAAATCTTCGAACAGGATATCGGGGCGACTGGATACCTCGGATGGTAATGGACTTGCGGAGCAATCCAGCGATACGAGATTGCTGCGGCGGATGATTTGATTTCTCAGCAGGCCTGCAGTTTTGTCTGCATTTTTATGACATACTGGATTCTGCAGCCGACCGGTCAGGATGAGCGTGACTGATTGGTCGCTGGTATTGGTCAGAGTATAATTAAGAATGGTAGTTGGAAGCGAGGAGTCTTCCAGATTCAACGGAATAAACGGTGAGAACGCTTCCAGTTCGGCCTTGATGGAGCAGCCTGTTTGTTGATATCGGATACAGGCCAGCGGATAGCGGCCGTCAAAGGAAATCGATGAAAAACCTTCGGTGGTCAGGGGAAAGGATTTACCCGCGATTTCCAGAGCGAATGACAATTGGAATGGGGAGGTAATCGGGGAGGGCTCGACATAATTGGCACCGTCCCGCATAACGATATTCTTGCCTTTGTATTCCACAGGACGTGGATTGATACCTTCCTGATCGCGGTTGAAGATATCCCACAGCCAGAGCTGCCCATCACCGCTGAGATAGACGGTGCCGGCAAACAGGCCGCCGATGGGCATACCGATATGGTGAAGGGCCTCGGGATGCGTGACGGTGTCTTTGGTGCCACGTTCAAAGAGCGACTTAACCCAGGCCGGGTGCAGACGTTTATCCTGCGGAATCACCCGGAGATAGTCGTTTTTATCTTCGAAGGGTCCGGCAATCAGCGATGTGTTTTTGAAGGCCAGCGCCGCGGCGGTCAAGCCTGTCAGCTTGACAAACTCGCGACGGGACAACGAAGAGCCTTTGTTCTGCCCGCAATCACATCCTGTATTCATGCTTTGCTCCTGTCTGTGCAGCATCCGCTCCCCTCCGGCAGTTCTTTATTGCTCCGCCTTCTGCTCCTTCTGGTATTCATCAAACATATTATAATAACTGAACGAAGTTTGGAATTGGACGCCGGTGCGGCGGGCCCAGGATTCCCACTTGCGTTTCATTTGGGCGGCACGTTTGGGCATTTTATCAATCAGGTTAGTCATTTCGGTTCGGTCGCTGCTGAGGTCATACAATTCCCACGGCCCTTCTTTGGCCCAGACCAGCTTCCACGATCCCTCACGCATCGCCCGGTTGCCTTCGTGTTCCCAGAAGACCGGATCGGTATGAATCGGCGTGTCTTCCGTCGTGATTAACGGCACCAGCGATTTGCCGACCATGGGATGAACGACCTGACCATTCCAGTCGGCGGGATATTTTGTCTCGGCCAGTTCAATGCAAGTCGGCATAAAGTCGAGCAGGTATCCAAAGTTTTCAACAAACGAACCATTTCGTGTTTTTGTTATCCCCGCCGGCCAGTGCACAATCAGCGGGGTGGACATCCCCCCTTCATGGACAAAGGATTTATAATAGCGAAACGGGGTATTGGAGGCATTAGCCCAGACCCGGCCGCAGCGGGGGCCTTCGGTGCCGGCGGTCAGATTGGGATCTCGAATCACCGCCTCGGTCCCGGAACCTTTTATGCCGCCTTCGTGACAGGCGCCATTATCACTGAGAAAGAAAATAATGGTGTTGTCCAGCTTATCCAGCTCTTTGAGCTTTGTGACGAGCTTGCCGATATTCTGGTCGATGGCATCGATACAGGCGGCATAAGCGGCCATGCGCAAATCCTGAAGCTGCTTTTGGTCGTCCGGAAGCGTATCCCACTGCGGGCCATCATGCGGGGCGGGGGTAGAATCCGATTTGAAAAGGCCCATTTTCTTCTGGCGTTCAAATCGCCGGGCGGAAATATCATGCCAGCCCGCCTTGTATTTGCCTTCGTATTTCTTGAGGTCTTTTGTTTTGGCTTCGAGCGGCCAGTGCGGAGCGTTAAAGGCCAGGTAGAGAAAAAACGGCTTATCCTCGGCCTTGACGGATTCTTCAACAAACCGACAGGCATAGTCGGCAAACGCATCGGTGGTGTAAAAGTCTTCCGGGGTATCGATAGGATTATTCATATATGTCAATCGTTTTGGTTTGAAATAATCACTCGCCCCGTCGATGATGCCAAAATACTTATCAAAGCCCCGCTGGAGCGGCCAGCATTCCTTATGATGTAAGCCAAGGTGCCATTTGCCTGTCATAAGGGTATGATAGCCTGCTTTTTTCAGTACCTGGGCCAGGGTCACACAGTGATTATTGAGGTACCCCTGATAAGGTTCATTCTCGAGCGGGCTGGGGCCTCCGGAAGTCTCTGTCATGTGGCCAATACCGGCCAGATGGGGAGCCAGGCCCGTCATCAGGCCGGCACGGGTTGGACAGCAGCGGGCGGCATTATAAAACTGCTTGAATCGAAGGCCTCCGGCGGCGAGAGAGTCCAGATTGGGGGTTTCGATTTCTCCGCCGTAACAGCCGAGGTCGCTGAATCCCATATCGTCGGCCAGGATGATGACGATATTGGGCTTTTTATTATTCAACGGCGCTGCCATGACAAGTTTGGGGGCCATCGAGATTGAAAAGGCCAGCAAACCCGCCTTCTTCAAAAAACATCTGCGATCCATGCCATTGTCCTTGTTCTGGTATATTCCTACACTTCGCATTACGGGACGCCCGACAGAACGCCTCCGGGGCAGGAACAATCCCGCCCTATTTGCGATATCCACAAAAACAGGTCCAAAACTGTCTTTTGAGCGTTTTATTGATTTTAATTAATACCAGATGGACTTCAGCGTGTAAACATTCAATTTTTCAATAATGCTATTGCCACCGGTGCAGTTCCATTGCAGGGAGTCCGGCTTTTGAGTCAGATTGACGCCGAGGGGCATATAGACCCGGCCATTGTTGGCGAAGATCTCGATGCTCATACGGTCCACCAGAAGCTCAAGGCGGATTTTGCCGTCGATGGGTGCTAGCGGAGCGGATTTGTCGAGGCAGGTCAGTTGCTGCTTTGAGGCGTCAAACACGATGGGGATATCGCGGATGACCAGCGAGCAGGATTGGGCATCCTGCGGCTTGATTTCGGCGATGATTTGGAACAGTTCGCCGTTGATATCTGCAAGCGGATTATCGCCGGGCTTGACGGTGAGGCTGGTCCGCTGCCAGTGCTGTTGATGAAGGCTTTCGATTTCATGAATCGGCTCGGTGAACATCCGGATACCATCAGCGGTGGTGTGCAGAGTTAACGACACCGGAAACAGAATCATCTGGTTAAAAGGCATATTTGGCATGGCGATCTGTCCCCAGGCCATTTGAATCCGCCGGCCGTCCGACGACGGGATATTGTTGAATGTCTGCGAGGCATAGAAGCAGTTGCCATACTGGAATCGAACAGCACCGCCATCCGGGACGAATTTCTTTCCGTCAAATTCACCGACAAAATAATCGCCGTTGGCCCCGTACAAAATCCATTTTGTATTCGAGGCATTCCCATCGACGGGCAGTTCGAACAGTTCGGGACATTCGAAGAAGCTGTCCAGTTCGCTCTGTTTGGTCCAGGTCTTCAGGTCCGGGGAGGTGAAAAAGGCCATCATCTTTCCATCCAGATACAGGACCATCACCCACTGATTTGTCGCATCGTGCCAGAACACCTTGGGATCGCGGTTGCCGCCGACGATATGATTGACGACGGGATTATTTTCGTATTGGGTCCAGGTCTTGCCTCGGTCGTTGCTGTAGGCAAGGGACTGGGTAAAGGGTTTGCCCTGCGACATTGGATTGGTGCCGCCAGCGGAGGTGTAGATACAGACGATGGGCTTTTCGCTGCCGGTCTGGAAGCCGGAGGTGTTGTTTTCATCGATCACGGCCGAGCCGGAAAAGATGGTGCCCAGTGCATCGGGATGAATCGCATCGGCTTGTTCCTGCCAGCCAATCATATCCGTACTGACGGCGTGGCCCCAGGTCATGTTGCCCCAGTTCCAACCGTAGGGATTGTGCTGATAGAACAGGTGATAGTGCCGGCCATCATAGACCATGCCGTTGGTGTCATTATTCCAGCCGCGCCTGCTGGAGAAGTGAAACTGCGGACGCAGCTTTTCACGGTAGAGGGTGTCCTGGCCGGGGAAGGTGTCGGCCTGAGCGACTGCATCAAAGCCCGTCTTCCAGGTTGAGTCGCAGCGGTCGATCTGGAGGGTGCCTTGTCTGCCCGCAAATTCGCTGACATCCAGATAGACCCAGAAATCCGGGTCTTCGGGGGCGATTTCAATCTGAAATTCCCGCACGCATTGTTTATCGATAAACAGTCGAACCAGACGATTTGCAGCGCCGGTCTTGACAGGGAAATTCAGATATTTTTTCTGCAGGTCAAAGACGCGTTCTTTATTGGCAATCACCTGACGGCGGGTATTGCTCTGAACAATGTGATCCACGTTGATATGGCCCCAGCCGCCGGTGTGCTGGTCAACAATCTTAATCTGCACCATGTGACCGGCAAGCTCACTGACGTTCCATGACTGCCAGTCGAGTTGTTCGGAGCCGCCGGATTGGGTGTTGGGGCCGGTGGCGGTGCGGACGACTTCGCCATCGGTCAGCAGGTTCATGCAGGTCTGGCCGGGGTGCCCGCCGCCACCGATGAGGAAATTGATAAAGTTGCGTTCGATTTTGAAGGCCGGCGAGGTCAGCGTGCCGGTTGTGCCGTCACCCTGATAAAAGGTATTGACCAGGCCCTTGCCTTTGAAGCCGGAGACCTGCATCTGGCCGGACAGCGTTCCCTGTGCCGGGCCGGGGCCAAAGGCCTCGCCGGTGACCTGCCAGTCGCCGTAGGTGTCGCCTTCGAAATCGGCAATGAGAAGCTCAGATGTCTCAAGATTGAAGGATTCATAGGCAAGCACCTTGCCCAGAGCCGGATTGGCAATGCATCCTACCAGAACCACCCATTCCATCAGCAACCGCATCATTCTCATTGTCTTATCCTCTTCAATCGTTTCGACATTTTAGCCGTTAAAAAACCCGAGGGCGGGCAACATTCGGCCGCCCCCGGGTCTTCATTATATACGACTCTGCTCAATTGCGCATCATCAATTCAAACAACCGGGAACCAGACCGCATTCCAGCCATTGAGCGGCAAACAGGGCAAAATCAGCCATGTCCACGACGCAATCGCCCGTCAAATCATAGGCCGGACGAACCACGCACACCTGGCCACCGATGACATCGGTATAGGATTCGGCCACATCAATCGCTGTCAATGCATAATTATAGACTCTCACATCATCCATGGCACCATTGAAGAATTCTCCGGTTACATTCAATGTGTTCGTTTTGCCAACCAGGAAATTCTCGCTGGTTGCCACCGCATGAGGCCCAGGATTATCGCCGCCGGCTCGAAGACCATCAATGTAGATAACCCGGACATCGCCGTCGTAAGTGATCGTCACCAGATGCCAGTTATTATCGATCAAACTGTATCCGCGAT
>JBDKVE010000068.1:0-46315 GCA_039679345.1 Anaerohalosphaeraceae bacterium | reverse complement strand
ATGAGATTGCCACGCTGTGTCGGATCTCGGCCAATCAGACCTGCGAGCATCTGCGGCTGATGCAGGGGCGGGGCTTGCTGACCAGCCGGCGCGAGGGTAAGATTGTGTATTACAAGATCGCCAACCCCCGCCTGCCGGGACTGATTGACTGCATCCGGAAAAACTGTGAAGCCAAACCATCCGAAAAATGATTCGATAAATCCTAAATGAGACATAAGGAATGATTATGGAAAGCAAACCAAAGATTATTATCGTCGGGGGAGTCGCAGGCGGAGCATCGGCGGCGGCACGGGCACGACGCATGAGCGAATCGGCAGAAATTATCATGATTGAACGCGGACCGGATATTTCATTTGCCAACTGCGGCCTGCCGTATCATATCGGCGGAGTCATTGCCGAACGCAAGCGGCTGCTGGTGCAGACGCCGGAGGCGATGCGAAAACGGTTTGCACTCGATGTGCGGGTCCGGACCGAGGTTGTGCGTATCGACCGGCAGCAAAAGCAGGTCGTGATTAAAAATCTGGCCGATGGGCGAGAGAGTCTCGAAAGTTATGATTATCTGATTCTCAGCCCCGGGGCCGAACCCATTCGCCCGCCGATGCCGGGGGCGGATGGCCCCAATGTCTATACGCTGCGCAACCTGGCGGATATGGACGCGATTATCAGGACCATCGATACGAATAAACCCCATCGGGCGGTTGTGGTCGGCGGCGGATATATCGGGCTGGAGATGGCCGAGAGCCTAACCGAACGCGGTATTGCGGTCACGGTGGCGGAACTGGATAAGCAGGTGATGGCGCCGGCGGACCCGGAAATGGCATCGACGCTGCATCAGGAACTAAAGCTGCATGGCGTGGATTTGCGGCTGGGCAGCAGTGTGACAGCCATTGAGCACAACGCACAAGGAATGACCGTCCAGTTGAGCAGCGGAGATAAAGTGGATTGCGGGCTGGTGGTCTTATCCATTGGTGTGCGTCCCGAATCCAAACTGGCCAAAGAGGCCGGACTGACCGTCGGTCAGCGCGGCGGGATTGCGGTCAATGCATTCATGCAGACCAGCGACCCGGCGATTTATGCGGTCGGCGATGCGGTGGAAGTGGATGACTTTGTCGGCGGGTTCAAGACCCAGATTCCGCTGGCCGGTCCTGCCAATCGACAGGGACGCATTGCGGCATCGCATATCTTTGGACAGAAGATGACCTACAAGAAAACCCAGGGCACGGCAGTCTGCAAAGTCTTCAATCAGACTATCGCCATGACCGGTCTGAATGAAAAGAGCCTCAAACGACTGGGCATGCCGTATGAAAAGGTGTATGTGCATCCGGCAGACCATGCTTCCTATTATCCGGGGGCAACCCAGATGAGCCTGAAACTGCTGTTTGACCCGACGACCGGCAAGGTGCTGGGGGCGCAGGCAGTTGGAGCTGCGGGGGTGGATAAACGAATCGATGTGATTGCTGTGGCGATACGCGCGGGGATGACGGTGTTTGATTTGGAGGATCTGGAACTGTGTTATGCACCGCCCTACGGTTCGGCCAAGGACCCGGTCAATTATGCGGGATTTGTTGCGGCCAATGTGCTTCGCGGTGAAGTCAGGCTCTGTCATGCCGCTGAGGCGGCCAACCCGACTGATAAGCAGGTCCTGCTGGATGTTCGCACGCCGGCGGAAGTGCAGGCGGGAACGATTCCGGGAGCGATTTCGATTCCATTGGATGACCTGCGGTCACGGCTGGGCGAACTGCCGCGCGATAAAGAGATTATGGCCTTTTGTCAGGTGGGGCTGCGCGGGTATCTGGCGTGTCGGATTTTATCGCAGCACGGCTTTAACTGCCGCAATCTCAGCGGCGGGTATAAAACTTACCTGAGTTTCTACGGCGGCTCAACCCAACCCGAGAAACCCAAAGAACTCAAGGATGATACCGGCGAGAAAATTACCGACGCACCCCGACCCGCCTCTGAGACGATTGCCTTGAAGGTCGATGCCTGCGGACTGCAATGTCCGGGGCCGATTTTGAAACTCAAAGAAACGCTGGACGCGGTGCAGCCGGGACAGACGATTCAGATTACCGTAACCGACCCGGGATTTGTCAAGGATGTTGAGGGATTCTGCCAGAGTACCGGGCACACCCTGCTTGCGACTACCGCCAAAGGCAAGGCTTACGAGGCACGGATTCAGAAAAAATCAGCAACGGCGTGTGGAGCGGTCATCACGCCGGGGGCTGTCTCCAAAGACAAGACCATGGTGGTCTTCAGCGGTGATTTCGACAAAGCGATGGCGGCGTTCATTATTGCTAACGGCGCAGCGGCGATGGGCAGCAAGGTGACGATGTTCTTTACGTTCTGGGGATTGAACCTGCTGCGTAAGTCGGCGGCGGTGCCGGTGCAGAAGACCTTCATCGAAATGATGTTCGGCTGGATGATGCCGCGCGGGGCGGAGAAGGCGGCCCTGTCGAATATGAATATGGCGGGCATGGGCAAGGCGATGATTCAGATGATTATGCGGCAAAAGAATGTCGCGTCGATCTCCTCACTGATTGACTCGGCAAAGAAAGCCGGCGTGCGTATCGTTGCCTGTGCGATGTCGATGGACCTGATGGGCATTAAGCCCGAAGAACTCATCGACGGTGTCGAATCCGGCGGCGTCGCCATGTACCTGGCTGCCAGCGACAAAGCAGGAACGAACCTGTTTATTTAAACCGTTATGACTTTATCGATTTCAAACAACACTGGTAAATCATAAATTCTAAAACCTAAATTCTAAACAAATTCGAATATCAAAAATTCAAAGGTACAAAACACCTTCTTTGCACCGGAGAAGATTTTCTTACCTCAGTTTGAATGTTTAATATTTGTTTCGTATTTAGTGTTTCGGATTTTCTTATTGCTACCGCGGATAGAAGGCAATCCTTACCTGCTTCGGTGCAAACGGCAGAATCTGGATGGTATTGTCACCCTGCTTGAGATATTGTGTGACCTCCAGTCGCAGGGGCTTGCCGATAAAGCCACCGGCGTATTGGCCGTTGATGGTGACGGCAGCGGCCTGTTCGGGAGTGATATCATCGGCTTCCAAAACGATCCGAACCTTGTCGGACTGAATCGGCTCGACAAGCTGACAAGTCCCGACAAAGGGATCATTGGGCACAGGCCCTGCATTGAGCGGCTTACCTGCTTCGGGCTGGGCGGGCTTTTGCGGAATCCGCAGCGACTCGGGTGTCTGGCCGCGCGTGACCACAATCGGTTCACGCAGGGGTTTGATTGACGCATCAAGCCGTGAGGAGCGCTTGACCGCATCGGGGCGGAAAACCAGCAGAACGCTTTCGAGCGGTTCCATGGTCAGGGTCACTTCCACAGATTGATTATCGATACGGCGATGAGCGATGGAGGTAATCTCGCCGCGCATCGGGTCCCAGCATTCCGGCGTGCCGGGGGCACGCAGACGGAAGGTAAACTGCCGGGCATCGCCCTGATGATTCTGGTTGCAGATTAAAAAGATATCCGCATCCGCCTTGACGCGATGCAGGACATGCAGCCAGCCGCTGGTTTCGCCTTCGAGTACTTCGACCACCGGCGGGATACCTGCGTCTTTGGCAAAGATCTGTGTGATATCGGCAACGGTGGGGACTTCGGGCAGCAGATACGCACGCCCTCCGGCAGTACTGCTTTTACAGGCGGTCAGGCCGGGCTGGGCGGCATCGCCCCAGATGGCCAGCGTCAAGGCCGTGATATCCGCGGCGGTCTTGCCGAGGGTTGCCGAGCGGGTCGGGAGGAATCCATAGCCGACCACGACGCCGCCCTGCTCAAAGAATGTCTTTGCGGCGGCCAGCACACCATACGGAATCACTTCCACCGGCGGCACAATCAACACGCGATAGCGTTCCTGATGGAGACGAATCTCATTGCCGACAAGCTTGGCCTGATTTTCGAGTACATCAAACGGCAGCCAGTCACAGTCATACTGGGCATCCTGCAGGGCTGTGGTCATATCCTCCGGCGGAATCATCTTGCCGACCTGTGCGGCGTTACCGCCAAACAGCAGTGCGGCCGGACAGACGTGCCTGCCGCCGACGAGCATGGCACTCAGTCGGCTGGTGTAGTCGGCATAGACGCGATACAGCGGGTAACGCGGTTCATAGCCGCCGTTGTAGAAATACGGGGGACAATCGTTGTCATAGGGGGCACGCGGATTAAACGAATGCGGGATGTGGAAATTCACGCCGGACACATGCATGTGGTTGGTCCACCACTTCATTTCGGGATAGGTCAAATCCTGACCGCGAGCACCGAAAATCTCCACCATCGTCAGGTCGTCGGTCTTGCCAAAGACGTGGGAAATCGAGCTGGCCAGTTTGGGCGTCTGCCATATAGGATGGTCATTGGCGTTACGCTGCCCCATGATAAACTGTCTGAAAACGGCGTCAATAGCCCCCATGTCGCTGTAACGCTGGAGACGCATCATATCCCCGGCACAGAAGTCAGGCCGCAGATACAGAGAACCATGCTCCATGAAATGGCCTATGGACATCACTTTATGCTGTCGGCACCAGTCGGACATACCGCCGTACATCGTGCGGCCCCATGCCTCAGCAAAGGCATCGCGATATTGATACTGAGCCGCGGCCTGATCTTCGCCGGCCAATTGGAATTTGTAGGCGGCATAGGCCTTCTTCCAGTCCACCTTCCATTCGGCCAGGACGACATTCAATTCCGTACCCCAGTCGCCGCGGGTCTCCGGCTCATCATAGAAAAAGCCCGGGATAATCTTGCCGAAATCGTCTTTGAACCGGTCGTAATGAGGCTGATAGACGGACTGGATGAACCACTGGACACAATCGCGGCTGGCGCCATCGACGCTGAGCTGACCATTCTGTCCGAGTGCGGGGGCCTGCTTGTGGGTGAACTTCATCATCTTCCAGCGGCCCTGCGGAACCTGCCAGCGAAGTTTGCCGTCCTGAATCAAGGAGGCCGCATCCGCCAGGGTATTGCCGAGGATTTTCCCTTCGGCATCCATCTGGCCAACGAGGGCTGCAATATAGTTTGGGCCGCTGTAGCCATCGCCTTCATAGAGGGTCGGACCTTCAACATCGACAGCAGCCGCTTCCAATTGCTTGGCGGCATACTGCGCGGGGACATTGCCGCCGACGCCCTGGCTGGGCCACCATTTCTCGTCGAATATCCACATTTTCAGGCCGTGCTTGCGGGCCGCTTCCAGACAGATCGACAGGTCGCTGAACCAGCCGGGCCCGAGCCAGTCTTTGTGGGGGCGGGATTCGGCGGTAAAGCTGCCGTTGCCGCTTTCAGCTATTTTCCGGATATAGTCCTGCAGTCGCTCGGGGCTTTCGTCGCCATGCAGCCAGAACAACGGGCCTGTCCATTGGCGAACCTCCGGGGGCAATGTGCGAAACTGGGTTTCGAGTGAGGTTATATCAGTAGCGGCCGCTTGAACGGAATAACTCAATCCGAGCAATGCAGCAAGTAAACATGCGATTCCCAATCCGTATTTCATGACCAATCTCCTGAAAAGAACATGGTATACTGATCTTACTTGAAATTTTCCGTTTCGGCGCGGCTAGGTACAGGGGCATCAACCACTTGCTTCTGTTGCTCGCGGAATAATCATACCCGTTGGGTATATTCTCTTAAGACGGCATTATACAAGGCAAGGTTTCATTTTAATACTCAATTTTATCCGGGCGGTAAACAGGCAGGTTTTTATTACAGCGCATAAAAAAGCCCCTGCGCTGGGGCAGAGGCCTTTGTTTTTATTCCGGTACAGACTGTTATTTGCCATACACCGCTTTAAGCTGTTCTTCGGTCGGCATGGTCGTATAGCTTTCGCCATTGGGGCCGACATAGCCGGTGCCTTTTCGCTTGAAGGTGAGTACTGTCTGCGTTCCATCGGCCCTGGTAATCATCACGCCGACTTCGGAATTTTCTGCGGGGGCGTAAATGGCTTTCAACTGCTCGGCGGTCGGAAGTGATTTATATTGTTCGCCGTTGGGGCCGACATAGACATCGCCCTGCTTTTGCAGCGTAATGGGGATATTGACCTCGCCGCTTTCCACCCAGATCGTGACGTTGTTAGATGCCGAAGCGACGATCACCTGGCCATAGACCGCTTCAAGCTGCTCTTTGGTCGGGATGGCCGTGTAATGCTCGCCTTTAGGGCCGACGTATTCATCGCCTTCCCGGACCAGTACAATCGGAACCTGTTTGCCGGCGATGGTAATCGGGACCACCGTCGTACTGGTTTTGGTGCTTTGAGACGGGAGACCATAGACTGCCTTGAGCTGCTGCTCGGTAGGCAGGGTCGCATAGAATTCGCCGGACGGGCCGACATAGCCGCCATTGGATGCCGTCAGCGTGACGGGTGTCTTGGAGCCATTGTCATTGGTAATCCACACCGTCAGGGTTGCCGGAGCCGCCGGGGCGGAAACCACCACCAACCCATACATCGGGCGAAGCTGTTCATCGGTCGGCAGGCAGGCATAATATTCGCCTTTGGGTCCCATATAATAGCCGACGGGGTCATTGAGTTTCACCAATGTGACCGGCGTCCTGGAACCATTGGCATTAGTCACCCAGATAATGACTTTTTCTTCCACAACCGGGGCGGCAACAACCACGGTCCTGGCCGGCGCGACAACTACCGGCGGAGGCGCCACCACCACAAACGGCTCGACATAAAAATGACGCGGTGGGCAAATAATGACGGGCCTGACCCGCGGAGGGGCAATAATGATTTGCACAGCCGGACCATGACCCGGTCCGCCGGGCATACCGTGACCGCCGCCGTGACCACCACCCGGGCCGCCGGGGCCTGCATAGACTCCGTTGCTGGATGCCATAACGCTTGCCATCAAAACCACCCATAACCTCAATCCCGCAAACATCTTGTTGTCCTTTCCATTGACTCTTTGGTACACGCCCAAAGTGATTTATTATTGTTCGACTTCACTGTTTTACTCCCAGGCATTGTTTCCTGAAAGAGGAGTCGTATAGATAGACGGTGAAATTAAAACATTTATTTCAAGCATCTGTATGAATCGCATTAAATAAAATTTAAAATGATGTAAAATAATAACTTATGAATTATTTTATGGTTTTAAACTACAAAAAAAGGGCCTGTGTCGAAACACAAGCCCTGTCAGGACAATTCTACTATAGATTGTATATTGTTTACTTTTTCATCGACTTTTTTGCCGCCGCAATCACGGCGTCGGTGGTGATGCCGAATTTTTCAAAGCAGGTCTTGAACGGGCCGGAGGCGCCAAAGCCGTTCATGCCGACAAATTCGCCGTTGTCGCCAATCCAGCGATCCCAGCCCATCCGCACGCCGGCTTCGACGCCGACACGAGCCTTGACGGCCGGGGGAAGAACGCTGTCTTTGTAAGCCTGGTCCTGTTTTTCGAACAGTTCCCAGCAGGGCATACTGACGACCTGGGCCTTGATGCCTTCGGCGGCCAGCTTGTCAGCGGCGGCCAGGGCCAGCGAGACTTCCGAGCCGGTGGCCAGCAGCAGCACATCGGGCTTGGCCTGCGGCACGAGGACATAGGCACCCCTGGCAAAGCCTTCTTTCATATTCGGATATTTGGCAGGGTCCAGCACGGGCAGATTCTGACGAGTCAGGGCTGTAGCGGCGGGAGCATCATTGTGTTCGAGTATATATTTCCACATCAGGACGGTTTCGTTGGCATCGGCGGGACGGAACGACCGCAGGTTGGGCAGTATCCGCAGGGAGGCCATGGTTTCGACCGGCTGATGGGTCGGGCCGTCTTCGCCGACACCAATGCTGTCGTGGGTGAAGACGAAAATGGTCGGGTAATGCGACAGGGCCGCGACGCGAATCGCACCCCGCATATAATCGGCGAAGACCATAAATGTTCCGCCATACGGCCGAACAATCTTGCTGACGGCGATACCGTTCATAATGGCGGCCATGCCGTGCTCGCGAACGCCGTAACGGATGTAGCGGCCCGTGCGATTGTCTTTCTGGAAATCCTGAGCGCCTTTGAAATGCGTGTTGTTGGATGGAGTCAAATCCGCCGAACCGCCAATGACCAGCGGCATCGAAGGCATCAGGGCCTCCAGCGTCTTGCCTGAAGCGGAACGGGTGGCAACCTGCGTGGCCGGATCGAATTTCGGCAGCTTGCTTTCATCGATGACGACTTTGCCGGATACTGCATCAGTTAACTCTTTGGCCAGTTCCGGATAAGCAGCAGCCCAGGCCTTGAACATCTTCTGATATTCGGCCTGCTGGGTTTTGCCACGCTGTTTGCATTGGCTCATGTGAGCAGCGACTTCGGCGGGCACAACAAAACTCTTGTCGGGGTCCCAGCCGAAATTCTTCTTGATCTGCTTGATTTCATCATCCCCCAGCGGTGCGCCGTGGGCAGTGTGGGTATCCTGGAAATTCGGACTGCCGAAACCGATATGCGAACGGAACTTAATCATCGTCGGCCGTTCGGTCTGAGCCTTGGCATATTCAATCGCTTTATCGAGTGCGGCGATATCGTGGCCGTTGCCGCCGATTTCAATGACGTTCCAGCCATAGGCGCGATAACGGTCGGCTACTTTTTCGGTAAAGGACAGGTGCGTTTCGCCATCGATGGTGATATGGTTGTCATCGTAAATGACAATCAGGTTGTCAAGTGCCAGATGGCCGGCCAGACTGCTGGCTTCGCCGCTGACACCTTCTTCAAGGCAGCCGTCACCGCAAATGGCAAAGATGTTATAATCGAAGACGTTGTACTGGTCTTTGTTATAGCGGGCGGCCAGATATTTCTGGGCGATGGCCATGCCGACGGCGTTGGAGATACCCTGCCCGAGCGGGCCGGTGGTGACTTCCACGCCGGTGGTATAACCGAATTCCGGATGGCCGGGGGTCTTGCTGCCCCACTGACGGAATTTTTTCAATTCATCGAGCGGCAGATCATAGCCGCACAGGTGCAGCAGCGAATACAGCAGCATACTGCCGTGGCCGGCCGACAACACGAAGCGATCCCGGTTAATCCAGTTGGGATCGGCAGGATTGAATTTCATGTGCCGCATCCACAGGGCATACGCGGCAGGTGCCATCCCCATGGGCATGCCGGGGTGGCCGGATTTGGCGGCCTGAACACCTTCCATGGAAAGAAACCGAATCGTATTGACGCACAATTCATCCAACGCAGTTAAACCTGTCTTGGTTATTACCCCTGCCATAACTTTTCCTTTTTTATCCTTAATATTCTTTATTTATTCTCAGCGCACTTTCGTGCTGAAGCAGACACCTATTTATATTTGTGTTTTGCCTGCAAACTCAACCCAAAAAGTGTCCCCTATACTAATGTTGTTTGGCCCGATAAACAAGCTACTTTTTATGAACTTTTTTTCTCACGACACGAAGTATTAAATAAGCAGGCCCTTTTTTTATTATTAGTTATTTTTAATATTTCATAACCTTTACTTATTATAGACTATGTTTACATTGTATACTATATATAACTTTATTAATTGTATCTTTTTTTATTACAATAACTTACACTTCAATCCTCAAGCTTTTCAAGGAAAACAAAACCGACTGAATTCATATTTACTTGACTTAGGGAACCCTATCTGTTAACATAAACCTACTTATGACAACCACTGAAAAAAGAAAAGCGGCTGCCAAGCCGACAAAAAAGAAACTCGTGACTACCGAAAAAGTGAAACGCGCCGACAAGGCTTTTCGTACGTATGAGCAGGCTCTTGATTATCTGTTTAAGCAGACAGATTATGAGAAACAGCAAAAGTTGCGCTATAATGTGACAACTTTTGATCTGGAACGCATGAATGAATTGCTCAAAGGCCTGGGGGATCCCCATAAGAAGACCCGTACTGTCCATATAGCAGGAACCAAAGGCAAGGGTTCTACGGCCACGATGTTGTCGCGGATGATGGAGGCTAACAGCTATAAAGTCGGCCTTTATACTTCGCCGCATGTCAGCACGCTCCATGAGCGTGTTACCGTAAATTCCGAGATGATTTCCCGGAAAGATTTTCTGGGCGTTATGAATCGGATGCATCCCGTTTTGGAAAAGATGGGCAAAAAGAATTGTTTTCCCACATTTTTTGAGATTATGACGGCTTTGGCTTTCTTGCATTTTTCAGATAAAAAGGTCGATATTGCCGTGATTGAAACCGGCTTGGGCGGCAGGCTTGACAGCACGAATGTCATTACCCCTGATGTTGTCGGAATTACCAGCATCAGTGTGGACCACCAGAATCTGCTGGGGCCGACACTGGAAAATATTGCCAAAGAAAAGGCCGGCATTATCAAAAAGGGAATTCCGGTTATTACCGTACCCCAAGACCCGATGGCCATGAAGGTTATCAAAAAGCAGGCCTTGTCGCTGAAGGCCCCGCTGACCATCACCGGGCGGGATATTGATTTTTCATATCGCTTTGAATCGTCCCGTGAGCACGGGCCGCATACGCGCATTTGCCTGACCACCCCGACCAGTAAATTCGAGCATTTGCGAGTACCGCTACCCGGCGAACACCAGGCCATGAACTGCGGCCTGGCACTGGCTATGCTGGATTCGCTTAAAGGTCAGGGATTCCATATTAACGATGAAAAGGCCATTTCCGGGCTGAATAACGTTCAGATGCCGGGACGGATGGAGATGATATGTACGGATCCGCGGGTGCTGGTCGATGCCGCTCACAATGCCGCCAGTATTCGGGCTCTGATTCAGGCTATTGGACAGCATGTACCCTACGATTCAATGGTCATTATTTTCGGATGCAACTGCGATAAAGATGTCCGCGGGATGCTGACCGAACTTCAATACGGTGCCGATAAAGTCATTTTCACCCGCAGCAACTCACCCAAGGCGGTTTATCCGCAGGATTTGGCGGAAATGTACACCGATATCTGCGGGAAGATGTGCCAAACAGCGCTAACCCTTAGTGAAGCCCTGCGAATCGCCCAGAGTGCGATTTCCCGGGAAGACCTGATTTGTATTACCGGCAGCTTTTATCTGGTCGGTCAGGCCAAACAGATGTTCCAGCCGCCGGTTCAAATTCCTTAGTAACAATACTAATAACGCAATATTAATGCTGTAACCTTTCCTTTGTCGATAATCTCTATATGGGTAAAGTACAGATTGCTACATACCCCATCTACCCTGTCTGTATATAGGAATAATTATTAAAAAAAACTTGCAATCAGCAACGACAAGCATACAATATTGAAAATTGGCTAAAAATTACAAAAACATCGGTTTTTGTAAACTAAAACTACAGGAAATGGAATGACAACTCTTTTGAAAGGAGACACAAGAATGAAAAATGTGGTAATCTTAGCCCTGTTGGGCGCACTGGCCACCGTTGCCGTTGCGGCAGACCAGTTGACAACAACCGTGGATGTAGGTTGGTACAGCAAGTACATGTGGCGTGGTTTTGACATCATGGACGACAAGGCTGTCGTGACCCCCAGCGTCAATTTTGATTTCGGCAACGGCTTCAATTTTAACGTCTGGTCAGCCCAGCCGGGTTCCAGCGGATCTGTCGATGCGACAAACTTCCAGTACACCCCGTATTACAAGAATACCATCTGGGAAGATGGCTGTCTGATGACCAATTATGTCATTGGATATCGGTTCTATGATTATACCAAGATGGCCAGCAACGATGCTGATCTGCAGGAAGTATTCATTGAACTGGCATGGCCGAACATGATTGGTAACGGCTTCACTCCTCGTTATGCCTATTACCACATGTGGAATTCCGAAGGCAGCGGTTTCGTTCGCAAGTTCAGCGGCCCCATTCATGACCTCGGACTGGATTATGCATGGACCTTCGAACAGGCTCCCGAACTGCCGATGAAGCTTAGCTGGGATATCGTTTACAATGACGGTACCGGCTCGGTTGTGGATGATGCGGGCGCCTATGTGGTTGGCCCAGTTGATCATGACTGGTCCCACATGGTCTGGGGACTGTCGACCAGCATTCAGGCTCTGGGCGGCAAAATCACCCCCGGCGTCTGGTATCAGAACTCGATGGAAGACACCGTCAACACCCAGGATGAACTGTGGAGCGGTATTTCTTACAGCATCAGCTTCTAAGACGCTATTATTTGAAACAAATCAAAAGGCCGGGTCATGATGACCCGGCCTTTTTTATTTGTTCATGCTAACGATGCTATTTTATCTTACCATGTCTGGGTAATTTGGTATTCCAGCACGGTGGTCTGGCCGGCTTTGACCGTCACGGCAAAACGGCAGGTATAGGCATCCTTTTTGGTATAGTCAACGCTGGATTTATCAATCTTCCAATTACGGCCCTGCGGGATTTTTTCATCCACAAATACCGTCACATCACTTTCCTTGCGGTTTCGCAGTTCCACCTTGCGGGTGTAAGTCTCGTAATTACGGCCATTGCGGGCATCGATAACCGTCGGTTCGGCCACGATATCAAACGCATCGCCGATATACAGCGACAGTTTTTCATCGCGTGGAGTATGGTCGATTTCATCTTCACCGACAAATTCGAGTGTGCTGTCGGCGGCATCCCGTTTGAAAACACGAACCCTGCCTTTGGGCAGTGCAATGCCAAGCTGATTTTCTTTCTTGTTTTCGAACTCCATCTTGACCTGAACTTTCTTGCGTCCTTTGGTCAGCCAGTCCCAGTTGGATACTTCATAGACATAGAGCTTTTTGACCGGGACATTCAGGGCCGGCTCGATTAATTCGATCTGTTTGACCTGATTATTCAACAGCGTAGTCTTGCGGCCGAGGGTATAAAGATGATACTCCATAAATGATTTTTCCTGAAATCCCTCACCTGCAACAGCATCCATCATCATTTCCTGGCGTGCCATTTTCATCGGCGCAGGAGTGGGAGCAACAATTCGCCGGACATCGCCGGCCATCAATTTGAGGGCTGCGTCTTTGTAGGCAGCACCGCTGTTGTTTGTGACCGTCACCCAGCCGCTCATATCGAGTGCATCATCTTTGTCATTGAGCACTGCCAGATAATCCGCCCGCCAGTCAATGCCTTCGGTAAAGTATGTGACCTGGCAGAGGTCCGACAGTTTCTGTGAGGCATTGACCCGCCATACGAGTGTGGGACGCGTCAGTAAATCGTCGGGCTTTTTGGCTAACTGAATGTGCTCCACAGAATCACTGCCGATAACACTCATCTGGCCGGTTTGGGTATTCTGTAAAATCAGATTGGTGCCGTCGGCGGCCAGCAGAATGCCATCGACGATGGTACCTGCATTGGAGCCGCTGCCTTTGACCTGGACAGTAACGGCCTGGTCGATGTATTTTTTAAGCAGGCTCTGGGTGTTAACGAGGTCGTACTCGTAATTTTGCTCCAGCAGTGTCACTTTGCCGGGATTGAGCAGGCTCTCGAACAACACACTGGTCGGATCAATCCGCTCGGCCACATCGGTGAATTTCATGGTGTTCTGGCCTTCAGCGAATTCCATCTGCCGACGTTCCTTGATCACGGCGAAATTGTTGTTGTAAATCGTCAAACCTACGCCCGGTTCCGGGGCGGGTTTCGGCTCGGCCGCCCACGAAGGCAGCATCCATCCCAACACAAACAACACATACAATCCATTCTTCATTGTTTTGCTCCTTAAAAAGGGTTATTTTGAGTTATGGTATTTATTATACCCATTATGCTGCAAGATGGTTTGTAAAAAAAGATGTAAAAGAGCCGCGGAGCGCGGCCGGTGGGTGCTATGACCGGGAGCCGACAGCCAGGGCAATGTTTTCGAGCGATTCGCGGGCTTTGCCCGGCTTGAGGCGACCGAGAGCCCTGATGGCCATTTGCGCGTAGCCAGAGGCTTTGGTTTTTGCCAGGTCAATGGACTTATTCTGCTGCAACTGGTCAATACGATTCGTTTTATCCATTTGCAACAGCGACTCAATCATTGCTTTTCGTGCATCGGGGCGTTTTTTTCTGAGGTAGTAAATCAGCGGCAGCGTCAGCTTGTTTTGTCCCAGATCCGTGCCGAGGGTTTTGCCGATCTGTTTATCATCACCGGTAATATCCAGAATATCATCGGTAATCTGAAAGGCCATGCCGACACATCGGCCGTATTCCCGCAGCATATCTTCAAGAACAGGGTCGGCCTTGGACGCAATGGCACCGAGCATGCAGCCGGCGGAAAACAGGCTGGCCGTCTTGCCTTCGATCATTTCGAGATAGTCTTCTTCGTTGAGGGAAAAATCGCCCTGCCGGAGATTCTGGAGCAATTCGCCCTGACAGATCTGTTCGGCGGTCTGGCTGAGGATTTTGCCGGAACGCGGGATGTTCAATTCCGCCCCGGCCAGAAACGCCCGGCTCAGGAGGAAATCGCCCATCAGTACGGCGGCGGTATTGCCCCAGAGATGATTCATGGTCGGCTGATTGCGGCGGGTGCGAGCATGGTCGATGACATCATCATGCAGCAGTGTGGCTGTATGCACCAGCTCAACCATCATCGCTAATTCAATATGTTCGTGACGAATGACGCCGATCGCCCTGCCGCTGAGCAGTACCATGGCGGCTCGGAACAGCTTGCCCTGGCCGGCACCGATGGATTCCATCTGGTGATTGACCCGGTCATAACGGCTGGTTAGTCGCTGAACCAACTGGCTGCGAACCAACTCCAACTGTTCGGCCACGGGAGCAAACAGTTCCGATATACCAGTTGTTTTCGGCTTTGCTTGTGATTTTTGCGATTTACGAACGGGCATATTCAAAAAACAGCTTTCGCAATTGTCGGGTGATCGGCCCGGGAACACCCTGGCCGACTATACGCCCGTCGATTTCAACAACACCAATAACTTCGGCGGCGGAGCCTGTCAGGAAAAATTCATCGGCGACATACAAATCGAACCGCGTCAGATTTTTTTCCACCACCGGCAATCCGGCCTGCGCAGCCAGACGCATTACGACCTGACGGGTAATACCACCCAGCGAACCGGCCGTCACCGGCGGCGTGCAAACGGTTCCATCTTTCACAATAAACACGTTGTCACCGCTTGCTTCGGCGACATATCCTTCGCCATTGTACATAATCGCTTCACTGGCCCCGGCATCAATGGATTCGATCTTGGCCATAATATTATTCAGATAATTGAGGCTCTTGACCTGAGGGGGAAGTGCCATCGGGTGATTCCGCAGTGTTGCGACACTGACCACCTTCAGCCCTTTTTCATACAATTCTTCTTTATAAAGCTGGATGTTGGCGGCAATGATAATCACACAGGCCCGTTTGCACACATAGGGATTGAGGCCAAGATCGCCGACCCCACGGGTCACGACCTGACGGATATAGCCATCCACGACGTTATTGGCCTGGACAGTTTGATAGAGGGCATCTTTCATTTCGTCCCATGTCATTGGAATTTCCAGGCGAATGACTTTGGCGGAATCCCAAAGACGCTTCAGATGTGCCTCGAGTTCAAATATCTTGCCTCCATACACCCGGATACCTTCGAATACGCCATCTCCATACAGCAATCCATGGTCAAACACCGACACTTTTGCCTGTTCCTTGTCCACCAGCCCGTTGTCCAGCCAAATTTTCATGCCACAACCTTTCATTGATGCCTGTACGGCTCGTTAGGATACGATTTTCCCATCGGACAGTTTGATCACTCGCCCCGCCTGACGGGCAATCCGGTCATCATGGGTCACCATCAGAATCGTCTGACCCTGCTGATTCAGCTCACTTAGAACCTCTAAGATACCATGTCCTGTCTTAGAGTCAAGATTTCCAGTCGGTTCATCGGCTAAAAGAATCTTCGGTTCGTTAATTAATGCCCGGGCAATGGCCGCCCGCTGGCGTTCACCGCCGGAAAGTTCGTAAGGTTTATGAGGCAGACGGTCCTTCAAACCCATCCGCTCCAGCAGGGAAATGGCTTTGTTTTGCACATTTTTTTTGGATTTCAGCCAGCCGACGGGTCCTGCGGCAATCATGGCCGGCAAGAGGACGTTTTCGAGGACATTCAATTCGTCTAATAAATGATAAAATTGAAAGACAAAACCCACATTTTGATTGCGAAACTGATTGAGCCGGCTGTTGGACATCTGGTCGAGCCGCTGGCCTTCAAATTCTATCGTTCCCTTGTCGGGTTTATCCAATGCACCGAGAATATGCAGGAGGGTACTTTTGCCGCTGCCGGAGGCGCCGACAATCACCGCAAAGTCTCCGGCCGACAGGCTCATCTCGACCCCGCGAAGGACGGTCAGGGTTTGCTTGCCCATCGTATAGGATTTATGAATCCCTTTTGCTTGTAAAATCTGTCCCATTTTTTATCCGTTCGGGAAAATAGTCCTCTTAAATCTGGCTGACCTGCAGAGTTCGTACCGGCGATTGCCTTGCGGCCTGGATACTGGGAACACTGGCCCCCAGCAGGCAGGCGGCGACGGCAGCAGCAGCCACACAGACCAAAACCGGCCATTCAATTGCGTTTGGGATCTGGTCGATAGCATAAATCGCCCGATCCCAGACGCGCCAGCCGTAATGGTCGTACAGCCAGTTTTCCATCGCGTTAATCTTCCACAAAAACAGGCAGCCTGCGGTCATGCCGATTGCGGTGCCAATCAGGCCGACAATGGCGGCAAAACCGAGAAAAATCGCGGCGACCCGCGAGGCCGGCATACCGAGGCTTTTAATCAGGCCCAGGTCGCGGGTTTTGTGGCCGATAATCATATAAAAGACAACAAAGATGATAAAGACTGTTACAATGCCAAGCATTAAAAATAAAAATGTCAGCATTAGTTGTTCTTTTTCCATGGGGCCGATGAATTCGCGGCGATCCTGCTGCCAGGTCAGGACTCGCACACCGTCGAGCATGTCGGCGTAGGGTTTATTCTTGCAGGATTGAACGTAGGTCTGCCAGAGCTGCTGGACCTGCCGGACACCGTCGGAGACGGAGATACCCTCGGCAAATCGAATGTGGATGGCGCTGGAGCGGACGACCGGGGCGTCCATCCCGCTGAGGATACGGGCCTGCTCCAGAGGCAGATAGATAGTGCGTCCATCCGGCTTGACCAGGCCGCTGTGGCTATGGTCACTGTAATGAAAGGTCTTGGTGCTAACCATATCCAGGCCGGCACGGGCCAGTCCGCCTTTGGGATTTAATGGAAAACTGCTGATGGTTCTTTGGGTGGGCCATGGGCGGTCGGGGCTGTCATACTGTCCTGTATCCGGCCGGCGATAGAGAATCAAATCGACGCCGAGAATACAGCCGTCCAATTGGGGGGCATAGGACGGCTGGAAGGCACGTTCGGGACTGTCGGCGTGATAGCCAAGCGTTTCGGCAAAATGGGTGGCCCGGCTGTGTTTGACCGGGTCAATGCCGACATAATCGATGCCGATATTCCAGGGGGTACCGGGGCGGGTCATCAGGCCGACACCCTGGACGGTATCGGAGACGGCATAAACAAAGGACTGCTGTTCGAGCTGCGTGATGAAATCCGCGGCGTAGGGGAAACCCGTCAACGATGAAGCCCGGACGACGCAATCACCGACGAAACGATGATTTTTTTCCTTGAACTCGTTGACCAGGCCGTTCATGACGCTCATGACCACCACGACAATAAAGACACACAGCGCAACGGAAATGACCGCCAGGATGCTGATCCTGCGGTGGAGGAAATAACGCCATGAAAGTTTTAAGCCTATCATTATTCGTATCGCAATATTCTGACCGGGCGGATGCGTGCAGCGGCCACGGCGGGGATCAAGGCCCCCACTGCCGCGGCGGCCAGTGCCGCCATGCAAATCCAGAACGCCCATTGCCAGTTGACTTCGTTGGGAATTTTCGTGAACAGGTACGTGCTGGCTTTCCAGATTTTCAGGCCGGTCAGGGCCGTGATGCCCTTTTCAATCGTTTCGATGTTGCGGGTAATCAGCCAGCCCAGCGCAGCCCCCAGCACAGAGCCAAGGACACCATTGACTACGCCAAAGAGTAAATACATCCCCGCCACCGAAAGACTTGATGCACCGCAGCTTTTGACGACGGCTATATCTTTCTGACGGGTCATCACAATCAGGTAGAAAATACAGAACACCAGCAGCACTACGCCGAAACTGACGATGCCGAATATCAGCATCAGCATATTCAACTGCTTGTAATATTCGGCAATCAGGAGTGCCTGCATCTGGCGGCTGCTATGGACTTCCACTTGTTCAGCCCAGGGATATCGGTCCATGGCATAATCCCGCCACAGGCCGCGAATCATCGCTATTGCGACTTCTTCATCGGTACCGGGCTCCAGGGCGATCTGAAAGGATTCGCAGCAGATTTTTCGCTCGGGGTAAAGGAGATTACTGAGAGCTTCAATCGGGACATAGACAAAGGCCTGGTCAAATTCATAGACACCTGTCTGGGCAACATCGGCAATGGTAAAGCGAAGGACCTTACGGGCAAAACGCGGGGCGGCAGGTTCGCCGGCGGCATTGGATTGTGAGGGTTCCTGTTCGACCAGCGTACCGGTGGTGGCGGCGGCCTTGCGTCCGATGAACGATTCGACTGTCTGCATATCGTAACTGTCGGTGATTTCGTCCGGGTCGCCAAGAAGGCCAATCCCGACAAAACCGCCGATTTCAGTTTTATCGGCTGAATCCCCAAACGAGACCTGTGCGTCCGGAAGTTCCTTTTGACGTATCAGGGCGCTTTTAAGAGGAGAGACCTGCAACTGGTTTTTTAAATCGATGCCGAGAATCTGGGCGGCACGAATCTGGCCGGGGCCGGTCAGCAGCAGGCCGTTGCCGCTGAGGACCGGGGTGGCGGCTTTGACCACAGGCAGGCTTTCCAGTTGCCGCTGGAAATCGGCATAATCTTCGATCTTATTGGAGCCGGGGGCCGAGAGAATCACATCGCCGAGGTAATCGCCGACACTGTCTTCGACGGAGCGGATAAAGCCGGTAAACAGGCTGGCCACCGTAATCAGCAGCGCACAGCATAACATCACCGCGGTGATGCTCAGCAGGACGATCCGCTTGCGGCTCAGGTAACGCAGACACAAAAATAAGGTCCACTGTTTCACACAACAGCCTTTATGAAAAGACATGCCGTCTCCGGCGTGGCGATAATGCTACCGATTATTCGCTTTTGGGTTCTTTGGCTTCCGGCTTGAGCAGCGGGAATAAAATCACATCCCGGATGCTGGTCGCCCCGGTCAGCAGCATGGTCAGGCGGTCGATGCCGACGCCCAGCCCGCCGGCCGGGGGCATGCCGTATTTGAGTGCCGTGATGAAATCATCATCCATCTTGGCCATGGATTCTTCTTCGCTGAGGCCCCGCAACTGCTGGCGGAAATTGGCTTCCTGGACATCCGGGTCATTCAGTTCGGTGTAGGCGTTGGCCAGTTCCATGCCCGCGATAAAGAGTTCAAATCGTTCAGCGAAACGCGGGTCTTTTTTGCTCCGTTTGGTCAGGGGGCAGATTGCCGCGGGGTAATCGATAACAAACGTCGGATGAATCAGCGTTTGTTCGACCGTCATCTCGAAGACATCGTTAATCACGACCGCATCATCCTTGTCAGTCTCGTGAATACCCAGCGAGCGGGCCTTCTGGCGAACCGCGGCGATATCGTCAATCGCACAGCCGGCACATTCTTTAAGCAATTCCGCATAGGTTGCACGGCGCCATGGGCGGGCGTAATTGACCGTGAGTTCGCCGAAGGGCAGTTCCCAGCCGGAACAATGTTTTTCGACCAGATGCGTGACCACCTCTTCGGTCAGATCCATCATGGCTTCATAATTGCCGCAGGCCTGATACAGCTCCATCATGGTAAATTCCGGGTTGTGCCGGGTGCTGAGGCCTTCGTTACGGAAATTACGGTTGATTTCAAAGACCTTTTCCATGCCGCCGACCAGCAGCCGCTTGAGGAACAGTTCCGGGGCGATACGCATGTACAAATCGATGTCGAGGGCGTTATGATGAGTCACAAACGGACGCGCCGCCGCACCCCCGGCAATCGCCTGCATCATGGGTGTCTCGACTTCGACAAAGCCGCGGGCCTGCAAAAATGCCCGAATGGAGGCTACCATGGCGCTGCGTTTGCGGAACCGTTCCAGGACCTCGGGGTTGGCCCACAAATCGACATAGCGCTGGCGATACCGCAAATCCTGATCGGACAGGCCGTGGAATTTTTCCGGCGGAGGCAGTAAAGCCTTGGATAAAATCTCGACCTTTTCGGCCCAGATGGTGATTTCGCCGGTCTTGGTCTTGCCCAACTGGCCTTCGGCCCAGATAATATCGCCGAGGTCCAGCAGTTTAATCATCTCCCATTTGTCGGCCAGCAGTTGTTTGCTGAGGCCAAGCTGAATGGAACCATTCGAGTCGCGCAGGGTCAGGAAAATCAGTTTACCGATATCCCGCAACAGGACAATGCGGCCGCTGGAGCGGGCCTTGCGACCCTCTTCATATCCGGCCTTGATCGTTTCAGACATTTCCGGCTCAGGCATACGCTGGCCATAGGGATCGATACCCATCTGTACAATTTTTTCGCGTTTTTCACGACGCATCTGCTCAAATTTGTTGCCTGTCGCTTCAGTCAATTCCGTATTCCTTTCGCTATCTCGATTCGGCGGCCCACAGACTGGATTTGATTTCCGAGGGCGCCTTCAATTCAGAGTATTTTGTGTATTATCGTTTTAATACAATCGTATTAGGGTCAGACGGAAATTCCAATTCTTTGCCTCCATGGATTAACTTAGTCTGCAAAACGAGAAGTCCGGCCGCAAGCTGCGGATCGGAATCGAGTGTCTGGGCCAGGCTGCTGCGTTTGGTGGGGGCACTGGTTTCATCATGACCGGCCTGCACCAGGACATCATTATCCCGCTGCTTTTCAATCATCTCACGCAATTCGGCGGTATTGATTTTGACCTCAACATCCGGGGCAATACCCCAATCCTTGCGTCCCTGTTTTTCCATCTGGTAACGATTCTTCACCTGCTGATCACTGGGCAGATGATAATAGGCAACGGTATATTTCAACTGCGAACCGCCGCCGGTATAGGGAGTTACCACCTGCACACTGCCCTTGCCATAGCTGCGTTCTCCGACCAGAGTTGCCCGGCTGTACTTGGGATCCTGCAGGGCACCGGCCACAATTTCGGATGCACTGGCCGAGCCTTCATTGATCAAGATTACCAGCGGATAATCGGGGTGTGTGCCTTTGGCGTGGGCAATATCATACGTCGCAAATCCATGCCTGGGGCTGCTTTTGACAATCACCCCTTCACGGATGAATAAATCGGCAACTTCGGCGGCACTGGTCAGATAGCCGCCGGGGTTATAACGCAAATCCAGAATCAGGCCGTTAAGCCCTTCCTTTTCAAGCTGATTTAACACCTGATCCAGGTCCGGGCCGCTGGTTTCTGTGAAAGTGGTCAAACGCACATAACCAATACGGTTGGCCGGGTCCACAATCCAGTCCCACTGGCCATCCGCTTTGCGCTGCCATCCCCGCAGCGGCTGGACGACAATCCGATCCCGGACAATCGTCACATCCCATGTCTTACCGGTGGATGGACGACGTACCGTCAGTTTGACCTTGGTGCCCTTGGGGCCGGTGATTTTTTCAACCGCACAGTAAATCGACAATTTTTCAGTCGGTTCCCCGTTGACATTTATAATCTCATCATCGGCATCCAGCCCGGCACGATAG
Organism: Anaerohalosphaeraceae bacterium; assembly: GCA_039679345.1. GTDB lineage: Bacteria > Planctomycetota > Phycisphaerae > Sedimentisphaerales > Anaerohalosphaeraceae > Anaeroglomus. The sequence continues at coordinate 24,670 of JBDKVE010000068.1, read as the reverse complement.
GCCGGAGTGTCGGGCAGCAGGCTGCCGATTTTCAGGACGCCGGTTGCCTTGGAAATTTCGACGCCGATGCCCGAAAACTGCTGGGTCATCGACTTTTCAAAATCCTTGACATTCCACGGCCAGACCAGATTCGTAAACGGATCCAGCGCCGACAGGGCCGCTTCGGCAAAGTGAGCAATCACCACTTCCTTCGGCACCGCCAGCGACACTTCATTGAGACTCATCATGTCATCAAACAACTGGGCAATGGAACGAAGGGTCTTTTCGCCCTGTTCCTGTTTCAGCGTCGCTTCGATGGAATCCATGCCGGCAATCCACTTGTCCAGCGTGTTCGGGTCCGCCCGCCAGCCCAGCTCTTCCTTGCTGTCGGAAAGCACCTGTCCCAGGAGACGGCAGCGCTGGATGGCTTTTTCGCACATCTGCCCGTAATCCAGCCCATTGACATAATTGGTTTCCAGCGCCTGAAGCGCTCGCACAAACATATAGGGTTCGATGCCTTCATAACGCTCAAGAGCCGATTCGCCGCAGTCGCTCTTTTTCAGAGACAGTTCAATGGTTGCCAGCTCCGTCAGTTTCTCGGCATAATCTTTATAGTGTTTATCATCTTCATACAGCAACGGCAGCCAGTAATAGCAGTGCGCGTATGCCTCAATCCATTTGCCTTCTTTTTCATACTTTTCAGCAGCGCTTTTGGCCTGCTGAATAGCCTGCTGGACGAAGGGGTCTCCGAGAACAGACGCCTGGTCTTCCGGCAGGGCATAATCTCTGGCGCGGATGGCCGCAGCCAGTGTCATATCAATATCGTTCGGCTCAAACGGAATATCCATCGCCAGAAGAGATTCCTCCAGAACTGAAGACGGGGCATCTGCAGCGGCGCTGTCCGTTGACTTCCCCGTTGCACCGGAAGCCACCTGCGGATTATTCGGGTCGGACTCTTTTTTATTGACTTTATTTTTTTGCTTGTCCAGCTCTTTGATCTGTTCGGCAAAGGCCGCCTGACGCTTTTGTTCGCGCTTTTTCAGAAGCTCATCATAGCGGGCCAGCACACTGGCCAACTGCTCCATCTGCGGTTCTGCACCCGTATTCAAAAACTCGCAGGTCTGCCTGGCGCCGACAAAATCTCCGGCCAGAATCCGTTCCACAACCGCATCCACTGACCCTACCTTGGCCTCAACGGCTGTTTGTGCGGGCAGCACAGGTTCGGGGACAACAACCTGAGTATTCGGTTCTGCAGCAGGTTCGTCGGCAGGGGTGTCGCTGCTGGGTTCACAGCCTGTCATTATCACGGCAAGACCGAGCAGCCAGACACACACCAGCATTGAATAAAACCATCGTTTCTGTTTTAAATGAATGGAATATAATAAATTCATAATAGCCTTAATTGACCGGAAAACGGCAGGACGACTCTTCGCCGCCCTGCCGTATCATTTTCCTTATCCGCGTTCGGCGGATTTGACACTGCTGACTCGTCCGCGTATTACAGGCACTCTGCGGCCTTGCCGGCACAACCCAGAACATGCAGTTTGTGCTTAACCATCTGACGGATGGCTTCACGGCCGGGGGCCAGATACTTGCGAGGATCAAATTCACCGGGCTTTTCGGCAAAGACCTGGCGAATCTTGGCCGTCAGAGCCATACGCAGGTCGGTGTCGATATTGACCTTGCAGACGGCCATCTTGCCGGCTTTGGTGATGGCATCTTCCGGAACACCCATCGCGTCGGGCATCTTGCCGCCGTATTTATTAATCAGATCCTTGAATTCCGGCAGCACGGAACTGGACCCGTGCATGACCAGCGGGTAGCCGGGCAGCCGTTTCTGAATCTTTTCGACCACGTCGAAGGCCAGCTTGGGTGCGGTTTTGAACTTGTAGGCACCGTGGCTGGTACCAATGGCAACCGCCAGCGAATCGCAACCGGTCCGCTTGACAAAATCTTCGACCTGGGCCGGATCGGTCAGGTGGGCCATTACGTCATCTACACCGGCAACATGCTCTTCAATACCGCCGAGCTGCCCCAATTCAGCTTCCACAACCACCCCATGCTTGTGGGCGTAATCGGTGACCTGCTTGGTGAGCTTGACATTTTCTTCATAGGGATGATGCGAGGCATCAATCATGACGGAGGTATAACCGTCATCCACGCACTGCTTGCAGATTTCAAACGTGTCGCCGTGGTCCAGGTGCATACAGATCGGAATCTGCGGGTTTTCCTTGACGGCAACATCGATGATGGCGCGAAGATAGCTCATCTTGGCGTAATCACGGGCGCCTTTGCTGATCTGCAGAATCAGCGGGGCCTTTTCTTCCACAACCGCTTCGACGATACCCTGCGTGATTTCCATATTGTTGACGTTGAACGCGCCGATGGCATACCCGTTCTTATACGCCATTTCAAACATTTTCTTGGTTGTCACTAACGGCATAACTTCTCCTTTACACAAAAGGTTAATACGTACTTCATTTAAATATACCTCCGCATCCGCGGAGACCACTTTACGTTATTTAAGCTATTTTCGCTGTCCTGCTTATCGTTCCGTCCGTGCCCCGACCAGGCCTGTGTAGCGTCGCGAACCCAGAGCCAGTTCCTTGACGCCCTGCGGCCAGACACTGAACATCACACTGTTGCGATCCAGCGACTGGTCAAAGGATACTTCCATGGAATAGAACAACCGGTGATACTGACGAATCAGGGCAAAATCATTGCGGATGCCCTTGCCGAAATCAAAGTTGTATTCCTGCGAATAGGTCACCCAGTATCGCGGCCCGAGCTGATAGGTGATCGCGCCGACCACCGAGTGCGACCCCTGTTCATAAATATCTGAAATCCCATCATTGTTTTCATCGATATTGACAATCACCGGACGCAGGTAGCGGCTGCCCAGATACACGCTCATATCCGGGAACACATACCGCGACATACCCATATCCAACTGCTGAACCACACCGCTTTCAATATCATAATTCATATCACCCAGCATAGCTGTCGTATCGCTGACACGCCATTCCATGTCGGTGTTGATGGTATCGCGCACCATACTGTAATACCGGTCGTTACGACGCAGAAAGACCGGAATCGAGGGGTCATTATAGATGAATCCTGCCGGCCCGAAGGTGTAAGGAAGTCCCTGTGAGGAAGGGGTGTCATCGTTCACCCAGGTCGAATCCACATCCAACCGCAGCCAGTCCATCGAGCGGCGATTGTCGGCTTGTCCGCGATGGGTCTGCCATCGCTGGCTCAGGCCCAGATTGACCAAATCCCGCTGCTTGATGCCGGTCTCAGTTTCTTCGAATGCGGCCGCTTCCACATGCGGCATTATGATATGACGGATTCCATCAATATCCCACAGACGCGACTGCACCGACGGGTCTTCTTTCCAGAACATCGTCGAAGCCCGTACGCCGCCTTCGCCCAGCATCGCCGTATTATTGGAATTGGATGCTGGCGAACCACTCAGAGCCAGGTCATAACCATTTTGATCTTCAAAGGCATAGGTTCCGGCCATATACGGGGAGAATTTTGCCGTACCCAGCATGAACGGCCAGTCCACTTCATTGCGGGTGCTGCCGAAAGTATAAAAGTCTTCCGACGGATGATCAAAGCCGTAGATTCGGGCATAATCATTGTCATAGCGATCCCGCAGGCGGCTGATGCGGCTGTCGCTGTACCAGGTCAATTGGTGATCCCACAGCGATTCGCCCTTGCGATGATACTCAATCGTCGGCTGTTCTTCGGTCACGGTTTCAAAATCATTAATCCGTGCCTTGCCCAGAATGGTAAATGCCCAGTTATCCCGCTGCTGCTTGAGATACAACAGGGTTTCCTGCCCCTTATCGGTATAAAACTCATCCCGATACATCAATTCCTGGAAGTTGCGATCGGACAGATATCCCACTTCGATTGTCGCCTGCCAGTCATCCGGCAAAAGTTCCCGATGACGAAGGCCGAAACGACCGCGAATATCCTGATCGGGGTCGAGATTTTTGCGGTTTTCCGAACGTCCCAAATCATCCTCGCCCCGGTCGGTCATGACATAACCAATCATGTTGCCGAAAGAATTTTCATCCTCGTATTCCATCTCGGCACCGCCGCCCACGCCGCGTTTGCTGAAATAATCCGCCGCCAGACGGGCGTCCATCCCCGCCGGCTCCTTCAATCCCAGAAGGCGGTACAGATGCCACCGCGTTTCAACGGAAGTTCCAAAATCCGAATCATTGCCCACAGACAGGCTGCTAATCGGAATATCCGGGCGAACAAATTTGGTCCGCATCTTCGGCCAGCCAAAGAATTTAGTCTGGTAGTATTTCATATTGACATCATACATCGAGCCTTCCCACTGGGCGGCTTCGTCACGTCTCTGCTCGGCAGTAGCCTGTTCAGCCTGCTGCAAAACTTCTGCGCGCTGGTCCACATCGGCTTCCCGCATGACAACCATTCGGCTGGCATTGGCCGAAACCTGCGGAATATAAAATTCACTGCTGGTCAACTGCACCTCTTCAGCCTGAAACAGGGTTTCTCCCACCAGGCGAAGACGCTCGGCCGACAGGTAAATCGGCAAGCCTCGTTTCTCATCAAAAAACCGCATCTCGGCATTGACCACCGCAGCCTGTTTTTTGGCAAAATCATAATATATCTCATCCGCCCGAATCGTCCGGCGGCCTTCAGTCATTACGATATTGCCCCGCAGATAGGCAGATTCCAGCCCGCCCTGGGCCAGGTCGCGGCCGCTTTTTTCTTTGCTCAGGTCAAACTGGCCTTGCTGGAAAAACAGTACGGCACTGTCGGCCTGGAACTCCAGAAGGTTGTCCGCGCTTTGGCGCTGCCACAGATAAAACCGACCCGAAACGGTAACGACCTCGCGTCCTTCAGGGATTTTCATTTTTTCAATCACCGGCACGGGATCCCATACCGCCGACACATGCACCGGATAACGAAATGCCTTCGGCTGCTGTGCCGGCTCGGTCACTACGGGCGATGTTGCAGCCTGGGCTTCACTGACAATCGCGGTTTCAGCATCCAGATTCAGCGGGCGATTGGCCTTGGGAACGAGGGCTTCGGAGGAAATTTGGGGGCCTTCCTTGATGGATGCCGCGGCATCCTGGGCACGTTCAAACAACGGCCTTTTCTGTAATTCATCGCAAACCAAATCATGCTGCTGTTCAGCAGAGGCAAAAACTTCCCCCGTGACCACAAAACGCACAATCAGATTATCGCCGCCTTCCAGCAATAACCTGTCCATCCCCGTCGTCCGAGAGCGCTTGCCCTGACGAACCACAACATCCTGCTCCAGATAAACCTGGACCTGATAATAAGACTGACTGCCCATCCCCGGCAGATCGCGGCCGAAAGCGCGCAGCCACACCGCGGCATTCTGACTGGACAGATAATTATCTCCAATCGTCATCGAAAATCCGTTTTCGAACAACAGTACGTGCTCATCCGGCCGCGGGGTCTGACGGCAGGCCCACATCGCAGGCGCCTTCAGTTGAAGGTCCTGCCCGGCCAGCAAACCCGTCGAATCCATCGGCACATCAGCAATCCCGCTGACCAGTACCGCGATTATCAACAGTCCTGTCATATCAATCCATTTCGTTTAAGTCGTTATTCAATGTCGTCTATGCGCAGTTTCCCCCCGCTGCGTGGGCAAATTATAGTCGCTATGGCAGGTTAATTCCAGCGGAAAAACCAATTTGTTAACACTAATAACCCCAATAAAAGAGGTTTATTGACGTGAAAAAGTGACAACACTAAGGCTTTAATATGTTCACGCAGTAATAGATATGATGGATGTATTTTTTTGTTTAAATAAAAATAGCGGCAACCACAGGCAACTGCGATTGCCGCCACTGTATCGGACATAACCCTGTTAGATACTACTCTTTTGCAGCAGGGCCGGGAAATCTTTGTGGACTTTCAGAATCAGTTCACCAAACAGGGTGTTGGCCCAGGCAAACCATTTTCTGGAAAAGTCGTCAGGATTGTCTTTATTGAACGACTCATGCATAAAGCCGGTGCCGGCATGGGTGGTTTTCAGCATGTGCAGGCAGTGGAGCACTTCCTGTTCATTCGTGCTGGTCAGCGCCCGCAGGATAATCCCCATCGGCCAGATGCCCTCTTTGCCGGTGTGAGGGCTGCCGGAGCCTTCGGCGGCCTTGCCCCGCATATACCACGGATTTGAGTCACTGACGAGGAATTTACGGGTACGCTGATAAATCGCATCATCGGACTTGTGAATTCCCAGATAGCTCAGCGACATCAGGCTGGGCACATTGGCGTCGTCAATGAACAGGTGATTGCCGAATCCATCCGCTTCATAGGCATAAATTTCTCCAAACTCCAGATGCTCGGCCGTACCCCACTTCATGATGGCTTCCTGTACTTCATCGGCCAGGGCATTGCACTCGGCGGCAAATTCGGGAGTCTTCAGGGCCTTGGTGTATATTTCAGCCAATTGGCGCAACACCTGTACCGCAAACAGGTTAGAGGGAATCAGGAACGGCAGCACCGTCGCATCGTCGGACGGCCTGAACATCGAGCAGATCATCCCGACCGGGTAAATCGGCATACCGGTACCTTCGTAAACGGGGGCATCGGTCATCCGGCTGGTTTCGCGGATGAAGCGGTACGGTGTCTGGCCGTCTTTACGCTGTTCAGTCTTGAAGGTCGCCACGATCAGCCGCATCGCCTTGTCCCAGTCGGCATCAAACACCGACGTGTCGCCGGTGATGCGGTAATATTCATGCGCCAGGCGCACAACATAGCACAGCGAATCGATTTCCCACTTGCGTTCGTGAACGCCGGGTTTGATTTTCGGGCGGTCGCTGTTCCATTCCGACACCCGTTTCAAATCTTTATAAAACGCATTGGCATACGGATCCAGCAGGACACACTTGGTCTGCCGGACGATCAGGCCCTGAATCATCTTGCGGAGTTTTTCATCATCATGCACCAGCGGCATATAGGGCCAGACCTGACAGGTCGAATCCCGCAGCCACATTGCATCGATGTCGCCGGTAATCACAAACGTATCGGGCTTGCCGTCGATCACTTCATAATCCACCGTGGTATCCAGCGTATTCGGATAGCAGTTTTCAAACAGCCAGGCGACTTCGGGATCTTTAATCAGGGCCTTCAGTTCGGCGATCTTGTTATCCACGCCTGTACTGACGAAGGTCCGTTTGCCGGCTTCCGGACGCTTGGATACAAATCCTTCGGCGGGCTGGGCTGCCATTAACGGCTGGCCCATGGTCAGGCCGACCGTTGTTGCCGAAGCCACTTTTAAAAAGTCACGTCGTGTGTACATATTTTGGTTTCTCCTGATTTCGATTTCTTTAACCGTTGATTCTACCCGCGGCGATCCAATTCATTGAGGGCAAACACCGTGGCCCCAATGGACACCGCTGTGCTCGTATCCAGGACTGCATGGCCAACGCCAAGCCGTTTCATGGAATCGTACTGGAGCGTCTTTTGCGACCGCGGGACCTTGATTTGCTTGACATTGCCGGCGATAAACTGTTTGCATTGTTGCGGATTATCCAGATCGAACGATTTCTGTACAATACGCGGCAGCTTCTGGCCGGTATAGCTGTCAATCGTCCCATTCAGCTCGGCCAGCACTGATTCGATAAATAGCGGATATGCATCCGCCAGCCCACCGCCAATGACAATCAAGCCATCCAGCAGAGTAATCGCATTAGCCAGGGCGTCACCGATGACTTCACCCATCTCGGCAAAAGCCTGCAGAGCGGCGGCCTTGTTGCCGGTCTGCTTGCCGATACCGATTTCGTAAATATCCTTGGGGGATGGGGCTGTTGCGGGATCAATCCCGGCCACACGGGAGTATGTGCCCTGCACGGCGCGAATGCTGACGCCTTCTTCGGCAAAGCATTTGGGGTGCCGCTTGTTGCGTGTAATCCAGATTTCACCGGCGGCGGAATTATCGCCGATATAAAGCTGACCTTCGCGGACAATGCCGGCACCAAAACCCGTGCCCAGCGTGATGCCGAACAGATTATTGAACCGTTTGGGCGAGCCGGCCTTGGCCAGCATTTGATTGACTTTGGGCAGAAAGCCCGCTATCGCTTCACCATAGACAAACAGGTCGCCGTCGTTATTGATAAAGACCGGAATCCCAAAGGTCTCTTCCAAAAACGGCCCGAGGGCAACGCCGCCGCCATAGGCCGGGAGATTACCCATATTGTCAATAATGCCGTTGGGGTAATCCGCGGGCCCCGGAAATGCAAAGCTGATTGCAACCGGCTTTTGAGGCAACTGTTCCATCACCTGTTTGAACCCCTGAACCGTCGTATCCAGGCTGCGTTCGAGGTCTTTGGCATGGGCCGGCAGCCGAACTGGTTTTGCGACTTCCGTCATGCCCTGCATCGCAGAGAAAATAAAATTGGTACCCCCTGCATCGAGTGTCAGGACGATACGCTTATCATTCATGTAATTCATGGTTTCACTTCCTTTACAATTAAAGACTGCATTAACAACAGGAGCATTTTTTAGCTTTGCTGGGGCCTTTCAGCGATAAGACCAGCAGGTATGCAAAGCAGATTGCCGGAACGATATAAGCCATCGTCCCCATTTTGGCATCCACCAGTTTGCTCATCAGCAGCGGGACTATGGCGCCGCCGGCAATGGCCATACACATCAGGCCGCTTAATTCACTGGCCCGGCTCGGTTCTTCTTCCACGGTAATCGAAAACAGCATCGGCCAGATATTGGCAAAGCCAAGACCCGCGGCCAGAACAGACGGAATCGCCAACTTCGAACCGCCAAACATCAGTCCCAGTCCACCCAGCAGCCCCAGGGCCGCCGATACTCGGAAGAAGTTACGCGGGGTCATCATCGTCAGCACCGCTCCGCCCAACAGACGGCCAACCGTCAGCATCAGGAAAAAGCAGGGGGCACTGAATTTCACGGCTGTTGCTTCCTTAACGCCAGCTTCTTTCATCAGCGGCAACAGGAATCGGCCCATCGAGGCCTCGGCACCGACATAGAGGAAAATACCCAGAACCGCCAGGGCAAACACCGGCTTTTGCAGCAGTCCCAGACTCGAGCCGATACTCGGGGGAACATCCGCTTTAGTTTCTTCAATCTTCAGCGTCAGCACCCAGACAAAGGCAGCGGCCATCAGGACAAAAAAGATCGGAAACACGCCGCGCCAACCCATATTCGCAAGGATGGCAATGCTCGAAAGAACCGTACCGCCAACAATAAAAGCAGACACTGTGCTGCCGACACCTTTGAAGCCCTGGGCAAAACTGAGGTTTCGGCCATACGCGCCTTCAGCACTGACATCCCGCATAATCGGATTGCCCGCCACCTGCAGGAATGTCGTACCTACACCCAGCACAAAAATACACGTCAGAAGCAATGCAAAATTGGGCACGATCAGACACGGAACCAGCATCGCAACGGCATTTAGACCCAGCCCCAGCAGCAGCAGGTTTTTCTTACCCATGCGAGCCGCCATCAGACCGCCCGGCACACTGAAAACCGCAAAGGCAATATACACAAAAAAGCCAAGCAGCGTCGCCATGACATTGCTCAATTGATAATTTTCCTTCACCGCATCCGACATCGGCCCCATGGCATCGGCTACACCCATCACAAAGAACGCCAGCAGAATAGGCAGGGTCTTCATTCTCATTTGGTCTTCCTTTCTGAAATATCAATTATTGAATTAAACCGCACAGTGTTAAATAATCACGACAATTTGATCTACTTGTTTTCCAGAGACATCGAGTATGGTGCATCCTCAGGTGCTGTACCCCACTGGGTATTCGGCTGGGGGCCCATCTCGAAACGAACTGTTCCGCCGGCCTGAATCGCGCCATGGCGAAGATAGGTTTTGGTGTATGGTTTGCCGTTGAAGACGGCCGACTGAATATACAGGTTCTCTTTGGAATTCTGCGGGGCCTGAATCTCAAAGGTCTTGCCGTTTTCCAGCTTCAGCGTAATCTTCTGGAACAGCGGAGCACCGATGACGTATTCGTCGGCACCCGGACAGACTGGGTAGAATCCCATCGCCGAGAAGACATACCAAGCCGAGGTCTGACCGTTGTCTTCATCGCCGCACAAACCATCGGGCGTCGGGGAATACAGCTTTTCCATGACCTCGCGAACCCATTGCTGAGCCTTCCACGGCTGGCCGGCGTAGTTGTATAAATAGACCATGTGCTGGATGGGTTGATTGCCGTGAGCATACTGCCCCATATCCATCACCGTCATTTCAACGATCTCGTGAATCGGGAAGCCATAGTAGGAGCAGTCATATTTGGGCGGTGTCGTAAAGACCGCATCCAACTTCTCGGTAAACGGCGCGGCTCCACCCATCAGGCCAATCAGGCCCTGCGGATCGTGGAAAACCGACCACGTATAATGCCAGGCGCATCCTTCGGTGAAATCGCCGCCCCACTTTTCGGGCACAAACGGCGTGGACCAACTGCCGTCTTTCTTCTTGCCGCGCATGAAGTTGGTCGAGGCGTCAAACACATTTTTGTAATACTGGGCGCGTTTATAGAACCGGTCGATTTCTTCCTGCGGACGATTCAGCGCCTTGGCCAGCTTCCAGATGTTAAAATCGGCAAAGCAGTATTCCAGCGTCCGGGCGACATTCTCATTGACATCCACATCGCAGGGAACATAACCGAGCTTGTTATAATGTTCCACACCGAATCGTCCCACCGAATGCATCGGCCCGGCGTTTTCGGAGTTTTTCAGGATACCCTGATACAGGGTTTCGATATCATAGCCGCGAATGCCCTTTAGATAGGAATCGGCGATATTCACGGCCGAGTTGGACCCAATCATGCAATCGCGGTGTCCGGGGCTGGCCCACTCCGGCAGCCATCCGCTTTCCTTGTAGGTATTGGCCAGGCCTTCCATAATCTGGGCATTCAGTTCCGGATACATCAGCGTAAAGAACGGAAAGACCGCACGGAAGGTATCCCAGAAGCCGTTGTCGGTGAACATATAGCCCGGCAGGACTTCACCATTGTACGGGCTGTAATGAACGATTTTGTTATCGGCATCGATTTCAAAGAATTTTCGCGGAAACAGCATCGCCCGATAAAGGGCTGTATAGAAGTTTTTGTACTGGTCGAGGGTGCCGCCGCTGACATCGAAACGTCCCAGTTGCTGATTCCAGGCATCCTTGGCTTTCTGGCAGGTCTGGTCAAAGGTATCTTTGGCCAGTTCACGCGTCAGGTTCAGTTTGGCCTGTTCGGGGCTGATGAACGAAGACGCCACCCGGACATGCACTTTCTGGCCCTTGGTGGTCTTGAAACGAACCACAGCACCGACGTGTTCGCCTTTATCTTCGGTTTGGCCGGCCTGCACTTTCCAGTCATTCCAGGTTGACACCTCCTGGAAATCCGTATCGAAAACGGCGATAAAATAATTATGGAAGTTATTCGGCACTCCCCCGCTGTTGTTGCGGCAGTAACCGATAATAGTCCGCTCGGCGGGCAGAATCTTGACGAATGAGCCTTTATTGAACGCATCCAGCAGAACATAGGACGCATCGGACTCCGGGAAGGTAAAACGGAACTGGGCCGCACGCTCAGTCGGGGCGATTTCCACCGTCACATCGGGGTCGGCCAGGTACACGCGGTAATAATGCGGGCGGGCAATTTCGGCCTTGTGCGAAAACCAGGAGGCGCGTTTTTCCTGATCCACTTCCAGTTTCCCCACCACCGGCATCAGTGAAAATGCGGCATAATCATTAATCCACGGGCTGGGCTGGTGGGTCTGCTTGAAACCGCGAATCTTGAAGGCATCATATTGATAGCCCCACCCATCCCCCATCTTGTTGGTCTGAGGCGTCCAGAAATTCATCCCCCACGGAACCGCAATGGCCGGATACGTATTGCCGGTGGAAAAATTAAAAACGGAGTCCGTTCCAACCAGCGGATTGACCAGTTCAGTGTAATCTCGTGCTGAATTGGGGGCCGCACAGCCCACGGCTGAACAAAACAGCCCCAAACAAATAGTCCCCCACATCAGGCGTACAGGTAATTGCGAATTCATTTCGGATTCTCCTGGTTTCTATGATATTGCGTTTGACGCTCTTCCGGTATCCTTACAACAACACGCACAGAGAATTCGGTCGTCCAGCATTCCTCGCCATCATCCCTGTCGGCGCAACGTTTATCCTATTTTGATGCTCCATGGTGCGCGTAGTGTACCCTATCACCCGACAAACTTCAACCTGATATTTTATGGAGGATTGCCGCCGTAAGCACATTAAATATAACATCTTAGGCCATCCTGAGGAGAACATAACTATCGATTTGCAAATATGTTGCGGAGTTTTTGGCAAAGCAGGCAATCTGGGCGGCGTCGAAATCTGTTACAATTATCCAATAAATGATACAATATTAATCTGTCTTTATCAGGATCGGTCAGTTTCCCTAATCAAACTTTATTCGGTTTTCTTTTTGCAGAATTGAATGGCTGTCTCAATGGTCATCCACATCGCCATGACCAGAATCACCGCCCCGACTCCGCCCAGAAGCCAGTTTTTCTGATAGATAAATCCGATTTCATTCAACACCATCGCCCAGCAGGTGATGCTTAAAATAATGATACAGGGCAGCCCCGATATCAACCAGATCCACCCGCCCTTGCGCCTCAGATACATGGTTATAACCAGAAACGCCAGCGCCGCCATCAGTTGATTGACCGTTCCAAACAGCGGCCATAACCGTAAAGCACCCGCAGCATCTGCCCCGAAACGGATAGTCCCGCCGGACGTGTCCAGAAATGCCAGAATCGCGGCTGAAATCACCGCAATTACGGTGGCCGGATATCGCCCGGACAAAGCCGGAATTTTGATATCCTCTGCAATTTCCGAGACTACATATCGCTGAATACGCACGGCCGTATCGAGCGTTGTGCCCGCAAAGGAACAGACAAAGACTCCAAAAATGGCCAGTCCCAGCCCCTGCGGAATCCCCAGCATCTGCATCATGTTGGACGCCCCGATCGCCACCGGCTGGAGATTGTCTTTCATGCTGCGCCCTTCCATCCAGCCCGTATAGAACTGGTCCCACACCGCCCTGCCGGTCAGACCTTCATAGCCCATCCCAAGCCCCGCCGCGATACAGATAATCACCAGCACCGCCAGCATCCCTTCCAGCAGCATGGACCCGTACCCGATAAACAGGGCGTCCGGCTCACTGGCAAGCTGCTTGGGACTGGTCCCGCTGGCCACCAGTGCGTGAAATCCGCTGATTGCCCCGCAGGCAATCGTCACAAACATCATCGGCATCAGCCCCGGCACATCCGCAGGCACAGTATGATGAATCGCAGGCGCACACAGCGTAAATGAATCCGAAAACAGTGCCGCCCCGATGACGCCTGCACCCAGCAGACCCATCATTAAAAACAATTGCCATGCATTGATGTAATCCCGCGGCTGAAGCAGCAGCGTGACAGGCAGTGTCGAGGCAAATGAACAATAAATCAATAGAAGAATAGTCCACGTTCCTGTGGCCGGAATTCCGCATACCTCCGGCAATTGCGATATCCCCGGCCAGCGATGTTCCAGATATGCTCCCAATCCAATCGTTAGATACATCCCAGCCACTGCTGCAATCGTGCACAGCGTAATATTTGCATTTTTCTTATATACTCCCCAGCCCAGGGCAACAGCAATCGGAATCTGCAGCCATGTCGGAATCACACAGGCCGGATACAGCTTAAAGACAGTCGCAATCACAATCCCAAAAATGGCAATAATGATCAGCAGGGCAAAAAAGACGATTAAAAAAAACAGCAGCCGCACTCGCTGGTTAATATAGCGCGAGGCAATTTCGGAAATACTCTTGCCTTCGTTACGAAGCGAAATCACCAGGGACCCGAAATCATGTACCGCCCCCATGAAAATGCACCCCAGCGTCACCCACAGCAGCGCCGGCAGCCATCCCCAGATCAACCCAATCGCCGGGCCGATAATCGGCCCTGTTCCGGCAATCGATGTAAAATGATGCCCGAACAGCATGCCCTTGCGCGACGGCACATAATCGATGCCATCCTCCAGTTCCCGGCTCGGCACAGGATTAGCGGCCTTCAGTCCAAATATCCTGCGCGCCAGCCACCGCCCATACGTATAATAAGCAACCAGATACCCCACCCCACAGACAAGCATCAATACCAGTGCATCCATAGTCAGCAAAATCCCCAAAAATTATTCTACAAAACTCCGTCGTGTCCGCTCGCGGAACAGCAGTCGGATGGGTACTTCTTCCAGTCCCAGCAATTCGCCGAGGCGATTGACCGCATAGCGACGGAAATTTTCATCAAACAAATTAATCCGATTAACAAACAGCAAAATCGACACCGGCCGCACCGATACCTGCGTACCGTAGTAAATCCGCGGCACACCCGCGCGTTTGGAGGACGTTTTCTCCTCACGCAGAATCTCGATGACCTTATTCAGCTTGCCGGTCGATACCTTGACCGAGGCCTGCTTATACAATTCCGTCGCCAGGTCCAGGACGCCGCCGATATTTTTTCCATCTTTGGCCGTGGTAAAGGCAATCGGAGCGTGCGGCAGATTCGGAATCAGCTTGCCCATATAGTCCGCGTAATCATCGGTACTGGCAAAACCTTTGGCCAGGTCCCATTTATTGACCACCAGAACACAGGGCTTGTATTCTTCGGCAATCAGATGGGCCAGCTTTTTATCCACCTGTCCCAGCGGGGTCGTCGCATCCATCATAAACAACACCACGTCGGCCCGTTTGACACTGCGTTCGGCCCGGGTATAGCCATAGAATTCGATGCTGTTATCCATTTTGGCTTTTTTGCGGACGCCGGCCGTATCAATCACAATAACCGTCCGTCCATCTTTTTCAAACCGCACATCCACCGCATCCCGTGTTGTGCCGGGCACTTCGCTGGCGATAACCCGTTCCTCGCCGACAATGGAATTGACAAAGGTGCTCTTGCCGGCGTTGCGTTTGCCGACAATGGCAATCTTCATAATCGCCTCTTTGGGCTTTTCTTTGGGCAAATGGTCCAGCTCTTTGCATATCCGCTCTAAAATCTCTGTTTTATTCAGGTTATGCGTTGTCGAAATGCAGACTGGGTCCCCAAAACCAAGCTGGGTAAACTCCATCGCCCCGCGTGCATGTTTGGGGGTATCGCATTTATTGGCCGCAAAAATCACCTTGAGATTATATTTGCGAAGCAGTTCCGCCATCCGGATATCCAGTTGGGCAAGACCTTCCTGCACATCCACCAAAAAAATGACGACTGCCGCCGTGGCCAGGGCTTGAAAAATCTGATTTTCGATATGTTCGCTCAGGGCATCGCTATCGACAATCCCGTAGCCGCCGGTATCGACCAGCTCGAAATACCGATCTTCATAGTCGACAATCGTCGAGACCCGGTCGCGCGTCACCCCTGCTATCGGGTCAACAATACTAATCATCTGCCCGACGAGAGCATTAAAAAGGCTGCTTTTGCCGACATTGGGCCGGCCTACAATTGCTACGGTTGGTAATGCCATATCTATTCTTTCAAGAGTAACTATATCTTAATATAAGCCTCGTATTATATCAGAGTCGGGACTTGGAAAAAAGGTTTTATATCGTCTTAATTCTTGCCATAACCCGCCAATTTCGAGTATTTTACAGCAACAATACAGAATTTGCCGAAATAGAGATAGAATTATAGGAATAGATAAAACTTCGATGGTGATAGAACAAACAAAAAAATGTCCATTTTGCGGCGAGCGAATCAATGCCGAAGCGATTAAATGCCGCTTCTGCAAGGAGTTTCTGGAAGACAATAAAGGCCTCCCCGTCTCCAACCATGCCCGCCGGAAACTGCCGCCGCGTCCCGAGCAGCCTGAAGACACCGACTCCAAAGGCCCCGACAAAATCATCGCGATTCCTTCGTTGTGGGGTATGTTTGGAACGCTGCTGTCGGCCGTCATGTTCTTTACGCTCGGTATGGTCCTGCTGGTCTGGCCGCTGACCGGCCTGCTCACGAAAATCCCTAATCTCTCCGACGACATGCTCCAACGCACCGAACAGATGATCCGCCTGGCCGGCATGGGCATCATTTTTATCGTCGTTCTCTATGCCGCATACAAAATCGCCCGCATCAAGAGCATCCGTTATGAAATCTCCGCCGAACGCATTGAATGGGTTCGCGGCATCTTCAATCGCAAAATCGACAACCTCGACATGTTTCGCATCGTCGATATCAAATTGCATCGCTCGCTGCTGGATTGTCTCCTCAACGTCGGCACACTGACACTGATAACCAAAGACCAGAGCACGCCGGAGTTTGCGTTCGAGAAAATCGCAAATCCCAAAAACGCCTACGATTTCATCAAAACCGCCGCCCTGTCCTCCGATCGCAAACAGGGTGTCATTCACGTGGATTAATCCTATGCTGGACGTG
The DNA here is from genome assembly GCA_039679345.1 of Anaerohalosphaeraceae bacterium. GTDB lineage: Bacteria > Planctomycetota > Phycisphaerae > Sedimentisphaerales > Anaerohalosphaeraceae > Anaeroglomus. Next base: position 8,248 of record JBDKVE010000068.1, on the reverse strand, counting down.
TTACGTACTCGCCGAAGTATTCGCAAATACAAATCCGCCCCTATCACGCCTGAACAGATAGACCTGCTCAAAGAGGCGATATTGCGAAGTCCGTCTTCACGCGGGCTGGACCCGTGGGAATTTATTTTTGTCGAGGACAAGGTCCTGCTGGAACAGTTGTCTGGCGCCAAACAGCACGGCGCCGAATTTGTCAAAAATGCATCGCTTGCGGTGGTCATCTGCGCAGACCCTGACGCCTGTGATGTCTGGATTGAGGATTGCTCCATCGCATCGATTATCACCCATCTGGCCGCTCACAACCTCGGACTGGGGAGCTGCTGGGTGCAAATCCGACTTCGTCAGACTGCCGATGGGACCGACAGTGAAGCTCGTGTCCGCCAAATCCTCGGCATTCCCGATCCTATCCGCATCTTATCGATGGTCGCTATCGGCCAGCCCGATCAGAAACTTCGCCCTGTCCCCAAAGACAAACTCAAATACAAAAAAATCCACACCGACCGCTGGTAATCACTACGTTTGCGACATCAGCCGCTCTGCTACCTGCTCTGCCGATACGGTCTCATGCACTGCCGCCAACTGACTTGTCTTGCCATTGCCGCCGTCACGATAAACCTGATACGCTTCCTGCCGCTTGCCGTCAATCGTCTTGACGCAGCCACACAACCCGATATCGGCCACAGCACTCTGGGTACAATGATTCGGACACCCCGATATTGCGATTGTCTTGCCGCGCCACGATGGTCCGGACAATTTTGCCGCTAGTTCCGCCGCCAGCTTCCGACAGGCCGTCAGCCCATTGGTGCAGGTGTCATTACCCGGACAGGCAACAATGCACGGCAGATTTTCATACCGGGCCAACTCCGCCGGCAGTGTCATCGGCTCACGGCTATACAGCTCTATTCCATGCGTCAGGTTAATGCGAATCACAATCGCTTTTTCCCTGCAAACCTCCGCCAGCAGTTCCGCTTCATCCGCCGATATTTCACCCGTAACAAACTGCAAAACCGTCCGGTAGGAATACGATTCTTTCAACCCAGCCAGCGTCAGCTCCGGCACGGTAAATTTTTGACGCGCCGCCTCAAAGCGACGGCCAAGCTCTTGTCGAAATACCTCATCCCCCAGCCGCTGACGGACATGCCGAAGACGGGCTTTGCGGCGATTTTCCCGGTCGCCCAGTGCGGCAAATAAGTCCATCGCCCCGACCGACAGCCACACCACCTCCTGGGTTGACAAAGCCGGATACAATTCAATTCCCGCCTCCGGACGCGCCCCCAGCGAACCGGCCCCAATCGCTCGAAACGTCCCATCCGGATTGCGGACAAATCCAAGGTCATTGATAAAGGGACGGCCGCAGCCCTGCCCGCACCCGCAAAAACTCAGTTTGAATTTTCGCGGCAGCGTAAACAGTGCCGGGCTGTTGAATAACGTATCCCGCACCAATTTCGCAAGTGGCCAGACGTCCGCCCCATCCGGAATAAATTCACACCCCGCTCCGACGGTGATATTCCGCACACAATCCCCGCAGGCTCCAAACGTAGCAATTCCGGCCAGACTCAACTGCTGATAGACTGCCCCAACATCCTGTTCGGCAATATCATGCAGCTCGATATCCTGCCGGGTCGTCAGATGCAAAGGTGTGCCCGGCGAAAACCGGCGGGCGACAGTCACTATCTTTTTTAATTGATGCGCTTCTATGCGACCGCCAAATATGGGAATCCGCTGCATCCATCTTCCCTCCTGACGCTGCGGATAGGTTCCCAGCAAACGCTGCGGCCCAACCGCCCCGCCGCCTGTTGATAATACGCTTGTATAGCTCACAGATAATACTCCGGTAAATAATGCTGTTGTGCCAGGTACTTGGCAACGTCTTTGGCCCCCTGACTGGCGGGCAAATCGGCAGGCAACCGTAAATCCGCATCGATTTCCGCGTCGGTTTGCGAACCGATACTGACCACCAGACAATCCCCCGGCGAATTGAGTGTTTTAATCAGCTTCAATTCATACGCATCCAAATCGCTGACGGTGGTAATCAGAATCAGGCCCGCATCCGTAAACAGATGCGACACCTCGCCCAGCCGCCGCAGAAACTCATCCCGCAGGCCCGACCGGCTCAAATCGCTGTCAATACCCAGCAGACTGTTATTAATACCCAGATAATACACCTGCCGCCCATCATTGAAAAGGGTTTCTTCCAGATGCCGCGCCAGATTTTCCCCGCCCGGGTCGGCAGGCCCGGTCACAATGACCAGCGTGGATTTCTGGCCCAATCGCGCCGCCCGAAGTGCCGGCGTAATCCGACTCCGCCGCCAGTTGCGCTCCCGCTGGGCTACGTGCTGGGCCACCAGCGTCTGCGATTCCTGCAGTCCCTCCAGAATAATCCCGCCGCCGCAAATCCGGTACTGGTCGATAATCACAAACCGTCCCGTCTGAGCAATCGCTGAAGATAAATCGAACGCCACCGGCTTGAGCGTCTCCAGTACGCATTCGGCCACATCATGCCGTTCGATATGATTGCGGTTTTTCTCCGTCGTCAATTCCGAAGCATCCAGCACCGTATGAATCCGCCGCAGCCAGACCGGAACCTTGGCCGTCCCCAGCTTCAGCAGATAGCGTTTATTGAAAATCATCGGTTCCCGCCCCAGCCAGAACAGGTTGACCCGCAGATGCGTTGCCACCTGCGCTGCCTCCTGCCCCGCCCGGCACATCACCTCGCCCGGCTGGATATAAAGCTGGCGATCCAGCGTAACGCCGGTACTACGGCCCGCCTGTGCAGACTCCGCGCGGGGTGTATTAAACGCCTCAATACTGGCGATGCGTGCCTTTTTCCCCGACGGCAGAAAGACCACATTATCGCCGATCTCAACGCTGCCGGTTTCGATGCGCCCGGCCACAATCCGTCGTTCATCGTCCTGCTCAGTAAACTTGTAAATATCCTGCACCGGAAAACGCAGCGGCTTATCCACCGCCGCCGGCTCTTTCTCAAAGCAATCCAGGGCTTCCAGCACCGTCGGCCCGTCATACCAGTCGGTCTTGTCCAGCCGCACGGCAATATTGTGTCCATCACGGGCACTGATGGGGATAAAAAATCGCGGCTCGACACCCGTTTGCCGAAGAAACGCCGAGAATTCATCCCGAATGGCCTCAAAGGTCTGGCGTGAATAATTCACCAGATCCAGCTTGTTGACGCAGACCGCCGCCTGACGAATGCCCAGCATCCCCAACAGATACCCATGCCGGCGCGAGTTTTCCTGAATGCCTTCTTTGGCGTCAATCACCAGTACAGCCGCCTCCGCACGGGCAGCCCCACTGATCATGTTTTTGAGAAACTCCACATGCCCCGGCGCATCAATCAAAATATATTCCCGCCGCGAAGAACGGAAAAAACACCGCGCCGAATCAATCGTAATCCCCTGGGCCTGTTCATCTTTTAATGCATCCAGCAGAAAAGCATATTCAAACGGCCTTGCGTTGCGTTCGCAACGGGCCTTGACCTCCGCCAGCTTGCCCTGCGGCAATGAATCCGTATCGGCCAGCAGCCGCCCGACCAGCGTACTCTTGCCGTGATCCACATGGCCGATAATTACAATATTCATCTTTTCAAGCAATGCTGTCTTCTCCACCCGATTTAAACTTGATGCAATCGTTTTTGTCGCAGTCGTCATAAATCTCACAACTCCAGAATAACGAATTTAACCCGATATTTTGACACAATGCAGAACAAGCCAAACCGTTACATATAACCATCCCGCCGCAGCGTTTCCAGCCCGCCGCCGTCTTCGGCATCCTGCTGACGCCCCGATCGCTCGGCAATATTGGCAAATTTGCCGCTTTGCAGTTCTTCGATAATTTCACGAACCGTCCGAGCCGTGGAAACCACCGGCCCCGTACAGGGCGCGCAGCCCAGCGACCGGTACCGCGTGCCCTGCCCCTGATCAAAATACAAATCGATAATCGGGATATTCTCACGCTCGATATATTCCCAGATATTCAGTTCCGTCCAGTCCAGCAGCGGGTGAATCCGCACATGCGTCCCCGGCGCAAAATCCGTATTGAACTGGTTCCACAATTCCGGCGGCTGCTCGGCGATATCCCATTCGCTGTGCTTGTCACGCGGTGAAAAATAGCGTTCCTTGCTGCGGCTGCCTTCCTCGTCGGCACGCGCCCCGACAATCACACCCGTAAATGCCTCCGGCTGCGGCTGAATCTCATACTCGCCCGTACGGTGGTTCAATATCCACCGCGGCCATTCTCCGCTGAGTGTATGTTTCAGGGCTTCGCTTTTCAACGCCGCGCAGCATTGCAGCCGATTGCACCGTCCACCCGGAAACGTCTGTCCTGCCTGCAATGCCTCACTGTTTCTGCCGACCAGCATCGTCAGATTCCATTCCCGTGCAAATCGGTCCCGGTAGGCAATCATCTCCGGAATCTTATAGTGGGTATCAATATGCAGCAGCGGAATCGGAACATGTCCGAAAAAGGCCTTTCGTGCCAGCCACAGCAAGACGGTGCTGTCCTTGCCGATTGACCACAGCATGACAAGCTGTTTGAACGACCGATACGCTTCCCGCAAAATATAAACACTCTGTGATTCTAATGCATCCAATTGACTCATATATTGATCCTGCTTGAAATTTTCTGTTTTGTCGCGGCTAAAGAGCCTTCAGCCGCCAGCGTCCAGCAACAGCGTTATTACCGCGGCTATGTAGGGTAACTTGACCCCGTGAATACGCGCGGCATAAAAGCGGCCTGCGGCCGCCGCGGAATAATCATACCCGTTGGATATTCTCAATGGGCCGCGGTTGTCGCCCAGTGCAATCCGCATTCTTTATGTTCCGGTTCTTCCCACCACCACCGGCCCGAACGAATATCCTGTCCCGGCTCAACCGCTCGCGTGCACGGCGAACAGCCAATGCTCGGATATCCCCGGTCGTGCAGGGAATGATACGGAACCTGATGCTGGTGGATATAACCCCAGACCTGCTGCTCGGACCACTCCGCCAGCGGACAAATCTTGAACAATCCGAATTGTTCATCCCATTGAACCACCTCGATACCCTGTCGCGTGATGGACTGCTCCTTTCGCAGGCCGCATATCCATACCGTATGCCCCGGCAGCACGCGGCGAAGCACCGACACCTTACGCACCTGGCAGCATTGCTTACGCTGTTCAATCCCATCATAAAACAGATTCGGTCCAAACGTGTTGACCATCGCTTCCACCTCGCGGTGGTCGGGGCAAAACTGGTCAATCTGAATCCCGTAATGAGCTTTGGTCCGGCTCATAATCTCGAAAGTCTCTTCCGGCAGCCGGCCCGTATCAATCGTAAAGATGCTGACCGACGGATCCGTTTTGACCGCCATATCCGTCAAGACCTGATCTTCCGCCCCAAAGCTGGTGGCAAATGTAATCCGGCCTTTGAACCGGGCCAGGACATCCGCCATAACCACCTCCGGCCTCTGCCCGTCAAACTGCCGCTTCAATTGCTCAAGCACGACATCTGGGTTGGTAACATAATTATTCATCTTTTTATTTCCTTGTTTTCCCATTCGTCCGATAGGATTTATAGGCAAAAAAATTTACAATCTGTCAAATCACATAGTTCTCGACATACGATAACTTATATTGGTTTTCCTGGTCAACCATATCCTGAAAGGTCGTCTTAAACAAAACCTCATTGACCGCTTCCGACAAACGACCCCATAACTGCTCAAAAGCGTAATCTCCCGGCACAGGTGACATCCCCGATCTGTCGGTATTCAAGAGCGAACTATCGGTTTTTCGCAAAAAAGCGATCACTTCGCCCGCAGTCATCCTATTGGCCGGGCGGGCCAGCAGGAATCCACCCTGTTTGCCGCGAATCGTAATCACAAACTCACCCTGCTTCAGTTCGTTGAGAATCGTCTCAAGGAACCGCAGGGGGACTGATTGACTATCCGCGATCTGGCGGGCATTTACAGGCTCTTTCTGGCCCCGTAACGCAAGCTCAAACAAGGCCTGCAACGCATAAACACATTTTTTAGGTAATGTAATCATTTATATATCACTATTTCTATGTGTTTTATGATATATGATAATTGCATCTGACGCAAGCACATTTTTTAACACCTTCCCAGTTTGTCTATAACTCCTTTTAATAAAGCATTTTAGAAAATGAAGAAATTCCCCCTTTTGTCAAAACTTGTTCTGGCCGATGCATTAATGAATGAATTAATAAGGCTTTTGGGATGCGACTATGCAAACATTTATCAACGAAATAAAAGAAATCGCTGTCAGCAGCGGACTCCTCGGGTATTTACCCCCTCTCTTGGCCGCTATGGTTTATGGCGGGATTATTGGTATCGAGCGAGAAATACACCAGAAACCAGCAGGATTACGGACGAATATGCTGATATGTATGGGGGCAGCGGCATTCACTCTGATTGCCAAGCATATCAGTATTAACCCCGACGCCGAAACCAGGGTTATTCAGGGGGTTGTTACCGGAGTTGGGTTCCTCGGGGCCGGAGTTTTAATCCATCAGCAGGGTAATGTTCAGGGGTTGACCACCGCAGCGACTATCTGGCTGGTCACAGCAGTCGGAATTGCTTGTGGCGCAAGGCTTTACGGATTATCTGCAGCCACAGTCATTTTGGCTATTATCGTCCTTATGGGTCTTCATCCCGTCGAACAAAAAATGCGAAAAAACAATCCTTTAAAAAGCGATAAGACAAGTCAATAAAAAGAGTTATGAGATAAATATAAAATTTTTCTTGAACCAAAATAGCATTATATCGTATGATATATCAGGAGCAATAAGACATTACCCTCCTCCTCCTAAAGCCAGGTTCTTTAACCTGGACCTGCAAAGCGGCGGTTGCCTCCTTACCGCCGCTTTCTTCTTTTATATCCCTAAAACATGATCCGTATTTTTACTGACCACTATAGGACAAAAAAAGAGGAAACCAGATTGAAAACTGATTTCCTCTTTAAACGATTTGTTCAAAACCGGATGATTTGATACGCCCGTCTGTTTTCCTTTACTCAAACAGCGTCTCAACAAAATCCGATTAGGGTATTTCAATTATTTTGGTCTTGCCCGGTTCCAATTCTTTGGAATCAACTACAATCTCACCTTTAGCACCAAAAATTATATATTTCAAGCCCTCTTTCCTGGCAGCCAAACCCCGAAGTACATAATACCCATCAACATCTAATTCCCCATTAAAAGTAGTTGTCATCCCTATCAGCTTAGCAATCTCCTGCTGCTCCCAACGACAGAGATAAAAATTAGCTTTGCCCTTAATTTTGATTATGGCTTCGGGCTCAAGAGTAATTTCAACATGTTGTTCTTTTACAGGATGTTTTACAACCGCAATATATTGTTTATCTTTTGTACAGACCCAGAACCAGACATGTGACAGCTCTTGCGAACCTAATGTTTGAGTAAACTCCAGCCTGCATGTAAATTGACCATCTCCGGCTATCGCAAAATCCCTAATATGCCCAGATATTCGCGGCTCCACTTTGACTTCTATTTCATCCGAACGAACGGATTCAGGAAAATGGATAACTCCTTCAATACAAGGATTTGGGTTCATTAATAGCTCAACATTCATACTTTGTCGCGATTTGACTTCAATCTTGATTTTGCATCCCTCATAGAAGGGATAGTTAATGGCATCAATCGTATAGCAGCCCTCGGGCAACTGTGTTTTAAATTCCCCATTCTCGTCAGGCTTAAGGTAGAAATCTTTTCCCTGTTCAGGAGTAATCACAATTCTAAGCTTTTCACCCTGCACCGGTTTTTTTGTGTCCGCATCGATTACGCTGATATCAACAGTACCTAATGACTCGTCTGCCTGAGCTGCCTGCTGAACAGGATGGTCTGCTGAAACAAGACGAAGTGTTCCGCCAACCTGAACCCATTTACTGAATATTCTGTAGGTACCATTCGTGGCAGACACATCAACCAATCCACTGCATAATCCATCAAGCTGAAATCGTCCCGATTGATCAGACACACAGGTTTTATTCGCTGGCTGTCCTTTGCCCTCGATTGTTATCTTGTATCCCTTCAATGGATTTCCCATTCGGTCAACAACAACCCCCGACAAGGTTTGATCCAGGGCAGGTAATTTAATTAATCCCAAATCCATCCTGTCGTTCCCGGAACGAAAACGCCAGATTTTACTGGAAATAGCTTGATCCGGGCCATCGCCGCGCATAATTGTTTTGTCAATGAAATAGTCCTGATCATCGGGATATTTG
>JBDKVE010000067.1:0-2107 GCA_039679345.1 Anaerohalosphaeraceae bacterium | reverse complement strand
GACCCGGTCATCGGGCGGGATGATGAAATTCGACGCTGTATGCAGGTACTGAACCGGCGGACGAAAAATAATCCGGTTTTGATTGGTGAACCCGGAGTGGGTAAAACCGCGATTGTCGAAGGACTTGCACAGCGTATCGTTGCCGGCGATGTCCCCGTGGGATTAAAAGACAAACAGCTAATCGCCATTGATATGGGTGCTCTGATTGCCGGGACAAAATTCCGCGGTGAATTCGAAGAACGTTTTAAAGCTGTGTTAAAAGAAGTAACCGGGTCCAATGGACAAATCATTCTCTTTATCGATGAATTGCATACCATTGTCGGGGCAGGCAAGGCCGAGGGTGCGGTCGATGCAGGCAACTTGCTCAAGCCGGCACTGGCTCGTGGTGAGTTGCGATGTATCGGGGCGACAACGCTTGATGAATATCGTAAATACATCGAAAAAGATGCGGCCCTTGAGCGACGGTTTCAGCCGATTACGGTGGATCCGCCGAGTGTCGAAGAAACGATTGCGATTCTTCGCGGACTCAAAGACCGGTATGATGCTCACCACGGTGTACGGATTGCGGATGCGGCGCTGGTGGCGGCGGCGACTTTGTCCAACCGTTATATTTCGGACCGGTTTTTGCCGGATAAGGCGATTGACCTGGTGGATGAGGCGGCATCGCGACTGCGCATTGAAAACGATTCGCTGCCTGCCGAACTGGATGATATCCGCCGTAAAATCATGCAGCTTGAAATTGAATGTCAGGCCCTGAAAAAAGAAACCGATGCGGCCAGTGCCCGGCAGATCCAGAAATCCCAGAAGCAACTGGTGGCACTGAAGGCCCAGGATCAGGACTTAACCGCCCGCTGGGAAGGCGACAAAAAAGCCATCGGACACGTCAAAGAAATCAAGTCGCAGATCACCGCTGCCCAGATGGAGTTTGAAGATGCACAGCGTAAAGGCGATCTGGAGCGTGCGGCCCGGCTGAAATATGAAACCATCATCGGTCTGCAGAAACAGCTTAAAACGGCTGAGGAGGCTCTTGCCAGAGCTAACGGCAGTACGATGGTGCATAATGAGGTGACTGAGGAGCATATTGCCCAGGTTGTCAGTAAATGGACGGGAATTCCGGTTGCCCGGCTGATGAGCGGCCAGCGGGAACGGCTCTTGAAGATGGAAGATGAAATTCGCAATCACGTGGTCGGCCAGGATGAAGCGGTTGGTGCGATCTGCAATGCCGTCCGGCGGAATCGGGCGGGGCTTGGGGATCCGAATCGGCCGATTGGGGTATTTCTGTTCCTTGGGCCGACAGGGGTGGGCAAAACCGAACTGGCCAAGGCCCTTGCGGAGTTTTTATTTAACGACCCTGCGGGGATGGTCCGCATCGACATGAGCGAGTTCATGGAACAGCACTCAGTCGCCCGGCTGATTGGCGCACCTCCGGGCTATGTGGGATATGAAGAAGGCGGCAGGCTGACCGAGGCGGTTCGCAGGAAGCCGTATTCGGTGATTCTTCTGGATGAAATCGAGAAAGCCCATCGGGATGTGTTTAATGTCCTGCTGCAGGTGTTTGACGATGGTCGGCTGACGGATGGCAAAGGCCGGACGGTGGATTTCAAGAACACGGTCATTATCATGACCAGCAACTTCGCCGGCCAGCAGATTCTTGAAATGAGTCAGCGGAAGGGTGCCGACTGGGAGATTGAAGCCCATGTCAAAGAGGCGCTCAAGCAGTCGTTCAAGCCGGAGTTTCTCAACCGGATTGATGAGACGATTATATTCCATACCCTGACGCAGGACAACCTGAGCAGGATTGTTGATATTCAGTTGCGAAATCTGGTCGCACGGCTCAAAGACCGACACCTGACTGTGGACTTTACCGACCGGGCACGTAAACAATTGATTGATGAAGGCTATGATCCGTCCTTCGGCGCTCGCCCGCTCAAACGGGTGATTCAGCAGCGGCTTGAGAATCCGCTGGCCAATGAATTGCTGGCCGGGAAGTTCGCCGAAGGGGATAAGATTCGGATTGATGCCGACGGCAATGTTTTTCGGTTTGACAAAATCTAAATATTCCACGATACTTAGACAAAATCAAGAACCTTGTTTAGTGGAGAAAAGC
>JBDKVE010000066.1:0-3867 GCA_039679345.1 Anaerohalosphaeraceae bacterium | reverse complement strand
CCCTTACGGGCAACCCCGCCCCTACGGTCAACCCCGCCCCTACGGTCAACCCCGCCCTTACGGGCAACCCCGCCCTTACGGTCAACCCCGCCCCTTCGAAATCATTATCAGAAATCGTGCGGCAATTAAAAACATTTTCTGCACGGCGTATCAATGAAAAACGCCAAACACCCGGGATACCAGTCTGGCCACGCAATTATTGGGAGCACATCATCCGCAATGAAATGTCATATTGTGAAATCGCCCAATATATCTTCAATAATCCCACTCAATACGAATTGGACTCACTCTATCCAGGGGGAACCCTATGATCCTCTACGAATCCGAAATCGAACAGATAACCCTCGAACTGCTGCATGAAGAAAACGGCTATTCTCTGGCTTATGGTCCCGATCTATTAGAAGGAGACACACCAGAGCGTGGTTATGGTGATGTCGTTTTACAAAAACGCCTGCGCACTGCCATTGACCGCATCAACCCGCGCATTCCAGAAGCAGCTCGTGAAGAAGCCTTCAAAAAAGCCCTGCGAACTTCAGTATTAACCATAATCGAAAATAACGAAGCCTTCCATCACATGCTGACCGAAGGTGTGGATGTGAAATTTAGTGTTGGCGACGGGAAAAGCCGAACGGACAAGGTGTGGCTGATTGACTTTGCAATTCCAGAGAATAACGAGTTTTTAGCTGTCAACCAGTTCACCGTGGTAGAAAATAATGTTAATAAACGTCCGGATATCGTCCTTTTCATCAACGGTCTGCCGCTGGTCGTGATCGAATTGAAGAATGCAGCTGATGAAAAAGCGGATGTTCAAGCTGCTTTTCACCAGCTACAAACTTATCAGCAGGTGATTCCTTCGCTGTTTACCTTTAATGCCTTTGAGATTATCAGCGATGGTTGGTTTGCCAAAGCGGGTACTATTTCGAGTGACTATTCACGCTTTATGGAGTGGAAAAGCGCGGATGGACAGCATGTGGTGGATTCAAAACACGAACCCGAACTGGAACCGTTGGTCAAAGGGCTGCTGAACAAAAAGACACTTCTGGATGTCATTCGCCATTTTATCGTTTTTGAGAAAACCAAAGAAAAAACGATCAAGAAAATGGCAGGTTATCACCAGTATTTTGCTGTCAATAAAGCCATCCTTTCCACGCTGCGCGCATCAGTGGATAAAAAGAGTCATTTTATAGCCGAGCACCCATCAGAATATGGCTTACTATCTGTTGATGCTCAACCCGAAGGCGACAAACGCGCAGGTGTAGTGTGGCACACTCAGGGTAGTGGAAAAAGTCTTTCCATGGTTTTCTATGCAGGGAAACTGGTTCTGGCTGAGGAAATGAGTAATCCCACCATTGTGGTGCTCACCGATCGCAATGATCTGGATCAGCAGCTATTTGAAACATTCAGTAATTGCCAACAGATATTAAGGCAAACTCCTGTCCAGGCAGCTAACCGTGAAGATTTGAAGAAATTACTTTCGGTCGCTTCTGGAGGAATTGTATTCACCACCATTCAAAAATTCTTGTCGGAAGGAAACGGTAAGGTTTATCCAACCCTGACAGAGCGCTGCAACGTAGTGGTTATCGCGGATGAAGCCCACCGCAGCCAGTATGATTTTATCGATGGTTTCGCCCGGCATATGCGCGATGCACTACCCAACGCTTCTTTTATCGGTTTCACAGGAACACCTATTGAAAAGGAAGACAAAAACACTCAGGCTGTGTTCGGTAATTACGTAGATATCTATGATATCCAGCAAGCTGTAGAAGATGGCATGACGGTGCCTATCTATTATGAAAGTCGGCTGGCAAAAATCGAACTATCCATAGAAGATCAAAAAATCCTCGATGAACGTGTTGAGGAAATCACTGAAGATGATGAACTGACCGAAAAACAAAAACGTTTTGCGCGTTGGACAGGCAAGGAAGCTGTAGTAGGCAGTACTGACCGGCTCAAGCAGGTTGCTGCGGATATTGTCAATCACTTTGAACAGCGCATTTCAGCCGCAGATGGTAAAGGCATGATCGTTTGCATGAGTCGGCGTATTTGCGTAGCACTATACAGAGAAATGATCAAACTACGTCCCCAATGGTATAGTCCGGATGACGATAAAGGCGCGATCAAAATCGTGATGACTGGCTCAGCCAGTGATCCGCTGGATTGGCAGGAGCATATTCGCAATAAAGAACGGCGAAAAGCTATTGGTGATCGTTTGAAAGATCCAAAAGATCCACTCAAACTGCTTATAGTGCGAGATATGTTCCTCACCGGTTTTGATGTACCCTGTCTGCATACCATGTATATCGACAAGCCCATGAATGGGCATACTCTGATGCAGGCTATAGCCCGCGTCAACCGTGTCTTTGGCGACAAAGAAGGCGGGCTGATCGTAGATTACATTGGAATTGCACAGGATTTGAAAAACGCATTGCTGGTATATACCGCCAGCCAGGGCAAAGGAAAAATCACTTTTGACCAGGAAGAGGCTGTTGCCAAGATGCTGGAATACTATGAGATCGTGGCGGATATGTTCGGACGTTTTGATTATCGTAGCTATTTCATATTAGAACCTAAGAAAAAACTTAGTTTCATCCTTGACGCAGCCAATTTCATTGCTGAACTAACTGAAGTAAAAGAAGGCGCAACCATCCGCAATGGAAAAGAAAGATTCAAGGAGAACGTCATCAAGTTACAAAAAGCTTTTGGGTTAGCTGTTCCGCACCCAAAAGCGCTCGAAATTCGTGATGATTTGGCTTTTTTCCAGGCTATTAAAGCTCGTTTTATAAAATTTGATGAGATATCAAAAAAGATCACAAATAAAGAAATCGAAACAGCAATTCAGCAAATTATTAATGATGCGATCATTTCAAGTGAAGTAGTAGATGTTTTTACTGCTGCTGGCATTCGCAAACCTGACATCTCAATTTTGTCGGATGAATTTTTGGCTGAAATTCAAGGTATGGAACGCCGGAATTTGGCACTTGAATTACTTAAGCGTTTACTCGCAGATGAGATTAAAACTCGCGGCCAGATGAATATGGTACAGGGACGCAAGTTTTCAGAAATGCTAGCAGAAGCTGTAAAACGTTATCAGAATGGATTAATTGATTCTGCCAAGATCATAGAAGAATTAATCCAACTGGCTAAGGAGATCCGCGCAGCGGATCTACGCGGCGAAAAATTAAACCTCCAACAAGATGAACTGGCATTTTATGATGCCCTCGCGGATAATCCTAACGCAGAAACCTTGCTTGGAGACCGAATATTAACGCAGATCGCTCATGAACTCACTGAGAGCGTAAGGAATAATACCTCTATTGATTGGCAATATAAGCAGAGTGTACAGGCAAAGCTGCGGGTGCTGGTTAAAAGGATTTTACGGAAGTATAAATATCCACCGGACGACCCCGCCACCGGCGAATATACAGTTTCAGTAAACAAAGTCCTTGAACAAGCAACCCAATTGGCGGATTATTGGACTAAGGATCAATTTTCGGAGTAAAAGAAATCAATTGAGTGCATTTCAGCCCCCCACAGAATCACTGAGCCCCCTCAACTCTCAGTGACTCTGTTCTGTTTGGAAAAGCCCCTCTAGTTACACATATCCATCGTATGGCAGGATGTAACTTCGTTCAGGGTCGATGTAGATGCCTACTTTTTTGCCTTCGGATAGCAGTTGATCATATTGTGGGCTGGCGTCCACGGCCAGCAGGTTCATCCCGTCTACTTCCAGTTCGTATTCGACGGTCGAACCCAGGTAGATCGTAGAAACGATCTCTCCATTCTTTTTCTCATTGAGATTTTGTAACTTGATCGCTTCTGGTCTGGCCATCAGGTAAGCTTTTTCACCAGATTTTATGGATGGATCGC
>JBDKVE010000065.1:0-12884 GCA_039679345.1 Anaerohalosphaeraceae bacterium | reverse complement strand
GGACTGTTTCTACTAAAACTTCGTCCTGAGTTTCACTGGAGCGGATTCGCTGTTTAATGGTTCGAACGGGCGAAGGAATTGCAGTCGGACTGGCATTGGCAAGTGTAATTGCCTCGGTGGCGTTTTCCGCATACATATCAGCGCCGATTTCTTCCCACAGGCCTTCCGCCCTGCCGAAAACGCCGCCGGACAGCATAATTCGCATATCCGGGAATGCATTGACGGAACGAATGGTATCGATTAACTGACGCACCGAGGGGGCATCCTTGCCGTCAATGCCGTAAATCACGAGCATTGAAGGCTTAAATGAATGAATAAAAGTCATGACATCATCATTACTTACAGTACCACCAAGAAAACGGGCATCCCAGCCGTCACTTTCAAATAAATCGGCAATCATCTGGCCGCCCAGCTCGGCTTTTTCATTATTGGCCGAACAGACAACGACCTTTTTGGCTTTTCCGGATTTGCGGGGGAGTTTATTCTGTAACTGGTTAACAATGGTCCGGTTAATACGAGAGGCAAAGGCTTCCTGGGCTGAATCGATCTGGCCATGCCGATAGAGACGGTCGATTTCGACCATAATCGGCCAAATGATATCGACATACACCCGATTGGCTGGAGTGCCGGTCTGCAGGACCTCCTCAATAATGGAGCGGCATTCAATACGGTTACCATCCAGAAGCGAATTCAGATACCGTTCGAGTACATATTCCTTTACCATAATTTACCTCTCTCTAATCCAGCTTTTTCTTATTTACTTTATTCCGCCTCTTTTTCACATTCCATTGTGAACATAGGCAACTTTCGAGCTATGGGTAACTATCGGAAGCCTGCCAAAATTTTCTTTAGTAAAAATAGACAATATGGGTAACACGGAGAACACATTTAATCCTGACTTATTTTTCCATAAATATATGTTTTTAAATATCTTACAATTTATTTCCCCATTCCCCACGTCTTATAAAAATGCCAAACCAAAGCAACAAACTGGAGTAAATTTGTTCATGAAATATTAATTTTTGCCTATTTTAACATCTACAGAATCTAGTCCAGAAAAAATGAAAAGCCGGGACAAAAAGGCCGATACCTTATCTTAAGACTATAAAACAGGCAGACAACGTATATGATTTTTGCTTTCTTCAATAAGTGGATTCGCGGAGTTGAGAACTTTGGGAGATTTTCCCGGTTCATCTGGGCTTCGTCCAAATGTATCTCAGCAACCGCGATGCAGCCCAGAACATATCCCTTAATCTGGACTCAAATGAATACCATAGGGGTCAAAAGTGTGCCGGTGGTCATGGCGACCGGGGCATTTGTGGGTATGATTCTGGCGGTTCAGGCTTATGGTCAGCTTGCAGCAATGGGACTGGAAGAGCGTCTGGGGGTCTTGATTAATATCGCCGTGGTCAAGGAGCTGGGGCCGGTGCTGGCGGCGGTGATGCTGGCCGGTCGGGTCGGGGGAGCACTGACGGCCGAACTGGGTACCATGAACGTGACCGAACAGATTGCCGCCGTGGAGAGCATGGGGACAGACCCTATTAAATACCTGGTCGCCCCGCGTGTTCTGTCATGCCTGCTGCTGACACCGGCGTTGATTGTCTATGCCGACTTGCTGGGTATTCTGGGCGGTTATTTTGTCAGCGTTATCCAATTTAAGATCAACAGCGGCGCCTATTGGGATTACAGTGCCATGGGCGTCGAATTCTGGGATATCGGGACGGGGATTTTTAAAGGCATCTTTTTTGGCGGCGCCATCGCCATGATTAGCTGCTACAAGGGATTTACCTGCCGGGAAGGTGCACAGGGTGTTGGCGAGGCCTGCACGGAGGCCTTTGTCGGCTGCTTTATCTCGATTCTGGCTCTGAATTACGTGTTTGCCGTCGTGCTGGATGCAATTTATAAAACCTTCTGGCCGCTGCGTTCGCTGCTTTAGGAGAAAACCGCTTTGATTCGTCCGGATATACAACCCCACGATGGAATTCTCGTAGCGAAGAACTTAGTCAAAGTCTTTGGCCAGAGGACAGTTCTGGATGATGTGTCACTGGCTATCGAAGACGGCAAAACCACCGTCATTATCGGTACCAGCGGCTGCGGCAAAACCGTTTTTATGAAACACCTGATTGTGCTGGAACGGCCAACCGAAGGACAAGTCTTCTTTCGCGGCAATCGGATTGACCATCTCCGTCCGCGCCAACTGGCGGATATTCGGACACAATTCGGATTTTGTTTTCAGATGGGGGCCTTGTTTGACAGCCTGACGGTATTCGAAAACATTATTTTCCCCATCCAGCAGCACCGAAAAATCACCGATTACAAGGCCCTGGATGAATTAGTGAAACACAAATTGGCCCTGGTGGGTATGGACGGCTATCAGAATCAATATCCGGCCAGCCTCTCCGGTGGACAGAAAAAACGTGTTGCCCTGGCTCGCGCCATTGCTCTCAATCCGCAAGTGGTTCTGTATGATGAACCCACCACAGGACTGGACCCGATCACCTCGGATATCATCAACGAACTCATCCTGAAACTGCAGCGGGAATTAAAAGTCACCAGCATCGTCGTGACCCATGATATGAAAAGTGCCTATAAGATTGCCGACCGCATTGTGATGTTTTATCACGGTAAAATCATCGCCGACGGCAACGCCGACCTTATTCGCAATCATCCCAATGACCTGGTACAGCAATTCATCGAAGGCCGGGTCAGCGAGGCCGATCTGGCGGCGCTGCGACTGGGCGGCACCAAGTACCAGACCCAGTTCCTGCCCGAAGACTTCAAATAATTTTGTCCCCTGTCTTATTACGACTTTTGCTCCGGGGGCAGTTTGTGGGTATCACCGCGTGAAAACCAATGCCGGATCGCCTTTGTGCCTGCAACCGTCGTTTCTGCGACCGTCTGACCGGTTGCCGCAACCGCACGAGCCGGGATCCGTACACATTCAGTCAGCGTCCTGGCCGTCTGGTCGAGAGCCTGACCGATAGCATCTTTGGCCTGGTCGGTGGCCTGGCTGGAGCGGACCTTGACAAATCCCCATACATCGGTAAAGAAAATATCGCGGACATCGGCATAAAAATCCCCTACGCGATTTAATAGCCCCGCCTTGGCCACCTGCGGATTCCATCGTCGAAACGCACGACAGCGATCCATGGCGGCATGGCCGGCAATGGACGTCATAAAACCCGCTCCGATCCCCTGTGCGATATCATCGGTCAGACGTCCCACACCAGGCAGCTTCGAGGCCAGCGCTTCGATCAGATTCTTGCCCATGTTGATATAATTGACTGTCGCCACAATGTTGAGAATATCAATCCCGATGCGAATCGTCTGGCCAAGGGCTGGCCGGGTATTGTAGGTCTGGATAATCCGTCCGGTCATCAGCACATTGCGATACAGCACAATGAAAATGTCCGCGGATTTGTATGGACTCAGTGTCACCCCCAGCATCACATCGCGGACACAATCACGGACCTGTCGAGAGGCCTGACGGTCCAGCAATTCAAGCGCCGGAAGGATGGTTTTTTCCTCGACAGCCAGGACCCTCTGATGCATCTGCTGGAAGTCGCGTGTTTGAGTGAAGGAGGTATTAAGTTGATCCATTTCGGTCTGGACATGCACACGCATCTGTTCATTCAAAAAAGGATTTTGCGTCAGCCGCTGCAGGAAACGAATCTGGTATCTTGCCCAGCGGCGAAGCTGCCTCAGGTCAGCCTGCTCAATATCCACCGTCGCAGGCGGTGTCAGGGCTTGGGGACTGCCACGAAGAATACGGAAAAACCAGACAAAAAGCCAAATCCCACTCCCTATCAGAATCACCAGAAACACATAGCCGGCCGCGGGGTGAATAGAATACAGGGTTTGAAACATCCGGAGCAGTTCAAAAATTGCAAACAGGCTTAGCAGCACGCCAAAAAACACGATGCAGGTTTTGACTGTTCGTAAAAAATCACTCAGCATAAGCTCTCCCTTCTTGTTGGGTCCAATACTCCAACTTAAGTTACATCAGAAGCATATCCGCCCTATTGTATCAAAAATCGCCTTGCAGGTCAATCCCGGCAAAAACCACCACTCAGGAAGCGTAATTATGCATTCCTCTGAAAACATTCGACAGATTCACCCACAGCAGCGTAATGATGATAAACACCAGGCCAAGGATGACACAGACACAATTGGTCCGCGGCATTTTTTGCCTGAACAGGTACCGCCAGTGAAAATAAAATAAATACATCAGCCAGCAGGCCAGCGACCAGAGTTCCTTGGGATCCCAGCCCCACCAGTCCCCCCAGGCCAGCTTGCCCCACACACTGCCCAGAAACAAACCAAGACTCAGCAGAGGAAATCCCAGACAAACCAGCAGATACGCCGACAGTTCATAATCCTCGCAAGGGGAGTGTGCATTGAGTTGTTTGCAGCCGGTACAGTGATGGTACAAACCCAGTCCGGCCTGCAAGGCCGCCTTGGCCATCAGCACATACGACAGCATATAGACCGCCACATGCGGGCCGAACAGCGGGCTTTGCAGGGCGGGCGGGAGCTTTTGCGGCGCATCAGAAAAGACAAAACCGGCAGGAAACAAAATAATCAATGTCAGAATAAAATCACCAAGACCGTCGGACGGAGGGTCAATGCCCGTGAACCGTCGGGCCGCCAGCCCCACCGGCAAAAGAAACACACCGAGCGTCAAAAACACTTCAAACATATTCTGCATCGGAATGTGTTCGACAGCAATCCACCGCATAATCCATGCCGTCAGACCAACCAGACATGCAATAACAGCAACAAAAACAGCGGCTTGTTTTTTGCGTATCACTCGCAAAACCAGACCAACAGCAACCACCGCCATCATCGCATAAATCAGTAAACCTTCATTGGAATATTTCAACTGCATTTGCGGAGCCTCCGAAGGCTGTTTATCTTTCGTGCAAAATGACCTGACAAACCGATGGTCAGCAGAAAGTATCCCCCAAAGACCAGCCTCACCCCACAGTCAGGTACGACCTGCAAGACCGAATACTGTCCCGATTCATCCTGGCCCCAGGAATCCTGATAAATATGGAAGCCCGCATAATGCAGCGGATAATTGACTTCGATCTGTTTGGCCGCAACCGGCTGCCCGTCACGGAATACCTGCACATCGCTGATATAATCGCGAACCATCCCACGTTTCTGAGGCGTAACCAAAAACTGGTAGCCCGGCATGGCGTGGCCGGAAAATTTTTCAAAGACAAACTGCTGCGTTACCTTGTCGTCGGGGCTGACAAACTCCAGCAGCCAGGCGGGATTAGATTCAACCGCCGGACCTTCGGAGGCGACGGGCTTTCCGTTTTCCATACGAATTTTCAGATTTGAGAACGTTTCCAGCACGCGGACTTTTCCGGCCTGAGCGGATAACAGATAATCCGCCCCTTTTGCAGGGGGGATATCCCATTGCCCCAAATCAGATTGAATGAATAGGACTGTAACAGGATTGCCATAATAGTGTATCTGAAAATCATTTAAGCCAACCGAAAAGCCCAAATCCAGAGGTTGTCCATCGGTTGTCCGATAGGCCGTAGAAGATTGCCGGCCGGGGTAAAGCTTGAGATAACAGGGTTCGATCCAGGGTTTGTCCGTAATGGAGGCTGTCATCTTCTGTCCTGCCCGCGAGCCCCATAAACCACCCAGCAGAATCAGAATACAGCCGGCATGTATCAAAAGCAGCATCGGCCGCTTGTGCAGTGCGCGAAAGACAACAATCGCCCCCCCCAGCAGGACGGTAAATCCTATCCACCAGACCGCCAGCGGAATGGAATTAAAAAACGCCCGGGCATTCTCGGCACCGAGAAACGCACCGAAAATACACAGCAGGCACAATACCGCAATGGCCGCCAGGCCCAGATGATAAATCCCATTCTTCATAGCCGGGACTATACCACACTGACCCCGCCCTGAACACTGTTTTTTTGTGTTCGATTGAGGTGATTATTGTCCCGGGGATGGAGATGCGGCAGTCCAATTGATTACATCATTACCATAGACAGCAGGGGTAATACGCGTCAGCGTTTGGCCCTGCCCATCCGGACTGACCGGCCAGGGAGACTCATCATCATAATTGACTTGATCAACCCGAATATAATTTCGCGGCTGACCGAAAGGCTGGTCCCCCGCCCTGCAAAGACGCACTTTTTCGCCGCCATTGCTTAACCCGGTATCGTTTGCAAACGGCCCAAATACAACCGTACCCGCAGGCAATTGTCCGGCATAATATGCCTGAAATGCGGTGGGATTCCTGGCGATAATGATAATCCCTCCGGCCGGAATCGTCGTATCCATGGGGAAGGTAAAATCAATCCCCTCGGTGAATTGCCACGCAACGACATCGGTCTGATATACCCCGGCAGTAATTTCGGTCTTGACCGCATCCTGCAGCATCACCGCTGATCCGGAGATATTCCGCAATTCAATATATTCATCGCCTGCATTATCGGCGGAAGGATTGTACTGGACTTCCGTGATGACCAGCGGGCCGACCTTCGGGTCGGAATTATCTTCGCCGGGGGTTTGTGAGACCATCGCCACAAAATCCATCCCCCCGGTGCTCTTGATATGCCGGCCAAAGGATACATTGCGTTCCGAGGCGTCAAAGTCCTGCAAGGCCTGAAAGCCGGTCATCTGGCCGTCCGAAGTCGATGATAGAATCACCGTTTCGCCGTTTTCGCTCAGAGCAAAGGTGGAGCCGAAATGGGCATCTTCATACAAGACCAGATAATCAAGTGCCCGAATCTGGGTGTTTTCCGGAATACAATACTTTGTCAGATTCGCCGCATCATCGGTCAGATACCAGCCGCCGATGGAGATGTCCTGATTGGTGGTATTATAAAACTCAATCCAATCCGGATTTTCATTGTCGGAGTGAGCCAGAATCTCGTTAATCACAATACTGTCGGGGGCCAGACCATCTTCATCGGTTCCGGGAGCCCCCCCCGCAAATACGCTGGGACGCCAGCCGGCTTTTTGTCCCCACAGCGTCACATCCGCATTGGCAGGGTCAATAATAGTCAATGAGAAACCATCGCCGTCAGTCAGCGGGTACCAGGAATCTTTATAGGCAAAGGATAAAATGGTGCGGCCGAGAGCATCCTGAAGCTCAATGTTTTCTCCGGCGTTATCCAGCAGACCTTCCTGCCATTGAATGACAGATACCCCGACGGGAATCTGCGTATAGTACGCTTCAAATAAAGTTTTATCTTTAACCAGCAGCACCAGACCGCCTGCCTCGATTGAAACGTCACCAAAGCTATGGGTAACACCTTTGGTGAAACGAACCAGATTCAGATTCAACGCCACAGACCCAATATTTTTCAGT
This sequence comes from Anaerohalosphaeraceae bacterium, assembly GCA_039679345.1. Classification (GTDB taxonomy): domain Bacteria; phylum Planctomycetota; class Phycisphaerae; order Sedimentisphaerales; family Anaerohalosphaeraceae; genus Anaeroglomus. The sequence continues at coordinate 5,539 of JBDKVE010000065.1, read as the reverse complement.
TCGATATATTCCAGATTCGGGTCGGTCGGATGATACATAATCTCAGTAATCCGCAAATTGTCGCGGACCGGGCCTGCCGCGAAGACCGCATCAGCCAGGGCACTCCACACGCCACCCGATGTCCGGGCACGGGCCTTGGCCTGAACCGATTTATTCAGGGTAATATTTTGCCCCAGATATCGCACGGCGGTACCATTGACCGCTCCGCCGGCCTGACGCGGATCGGAACCGTCCAGCGTGTACCAGACTTCATCCGCGGGAATAGACATCGACAGATTCGACGGCACTGTGATATCGCCGCCATACTGATTGACATAGTTGATGCGGAATTCCGGAGCCGTGACCGCAGGATACCAGGCCGGGCTTTTTCCCGTAAGCTGAGCCAGTACGACATCGCGTCGTGTGGGAATAAAATTATTCAGCAGGCGATTGACCTCTGTAATCCATTCATTATTTCGCGTATAGGGCGTTGCGGCACGGCGATTATCACCCCAGCGGGCGGATTCACCGACAATGGCCCGGTCTATCTGATTGGTCAGGTTGGTGAACAGCGAGGCAAAGTTTGTCGCAATCAGGGTCCCGTTATGAAAGAAATGCTTGTGCACACGATCGCCAAACAAGGTACGATATTCGGCATTGGCAATCCACTTCTGATGCAGGCCGGTCGGGGCCATGGAGGTATTTTTTGTTGTCGCATTGACCACCGCCATGGAACCGTCATCGATAACATGCTCGGCGTCCCACATGTGCCAGCGCCAGCGCCCCGCCGGGTCAAACCGGTTATGAGAGGCGTACCAGTTTTTGCCATCCCAGTCCCCGTTGCCAAGGTAGTAGTTGGCCAGCAGATAATCGATGAAATCCGCCACATCCAGTTTTTGCTTGAGATTCTCAAAGGCCGTCACGGCATTCGGGGACGTAGCAGACAAGCTGAACATGGCAAGATAATCCGCATTACTGCCGCTGACGATGTTGGTGTAATCGTGTTTCAGAATATCGTAATCCTCTTTGTCCCCTCCCAGATACGACGCTGCAAAGGAATCATCAGGCCGCTCGTGCAGCCAGTACAATCCCCAGTACAGGCCATTGAGATACAGATGCACAGGCCGGCCATGGCAGGCATAGCTGCCGAGGGCAATCTGTGTATCGGATGCGACCTGGTCACGGACATATTCGCCCCGCGTTCGCTGAATTTCCGCCGAATGCACCCAACTATTTTGCGGGCGGGAATCGAGAACTACAGTATCGTAACTATCCGCCGCATCGGGACCGAATAACGGATAATCCAACTGGCCGCCATAGACACCGCGAAATACCAGACGGAAAGACAATTTATAACTTTTCCATCGATTCAGTGTGGTTCCGCCAGTATCACCTGTGATATTACCGACTCCACCCTGCATCTTAACTCCGCAGCCGATATTGAATACTTCAACGCCATTGGGGTCGATCAGTTCAAGGGAGCCTTCCCGTTCGGAGCCATCCTGAGACTGGTCCACATAAATCCCGTATGTTCCGAAAAGCTGATCCACTGGAACAACGACCGAGATGGTAGGAATCGATTTTAAATCATTTTTGATGGTGGCCGAGTAAGCGGTCGAATTCACCACATCCGGGTCCATTTGATAATCCCCGGTCACGGTGGCACCATTATAGTTGCTAATCCATTGTGTGGGGTAGCCAACGGGCACAACCTGAGCACCCGTGTTCTGATTGGTGGCCTGCCGAATTACATCATTTAAGAAAATATAGGATTGCGTATCCACGTTCGACTGCAGCCAGTCGGACTTAAAGGCTGCGGCACGAAGACAGGTTGTTGTACTAATCACAATTGGATTTGCCGGATCATACGTCAACCCATTGGTTTCAGTCGGAATAGAGTTATTCGTGGTATAACGAATCACTGCCGATGGCGTTGAACAACTCAGATACACCGTTTGGGACTGCTCGTAAAAACCGCGACCGACGCTGAACTTGGTATCGGCAACTTCGCCTTCATAGATGCCGGAGTTTGCCTGATTGTGAGTCGCGTCCTTCAAATACCCAGTCTGTCCGTCGGAAGTAAGACCATAGGTAACAAATCCCCTCTGTTTAGGATAGTCCAGGTACTCATATTCCACGCTTGTACCATCCGGCTGGACAAGTGCCAGATACCCTTTGGAAGCCAATTCAAAATTGGTATGCAGTTTGCCTAAATCATCCACAAACGGATAGCCATATTTGAGAGGGTCTTTATTGGACGCATAAACCACCATGTACCCCTTGCCTGCAATGGAATAGCCGGCAGGGAATTGCCATTTGGTCAGGTAGGCCGGGTCATCGGTCAGATACCAGCCAGCCAGGTCCACCGTCGTATCGGTTTGATTATAAAGCTCAATCCAGTCATCATAAGACACTTCACCAGCTACGATTGTGTAGATATTCACTGATGGCAATGGTTTTAATGCGCTGATGTTAGAATTAACGGCCATAAATTCGTTAATAACCACCGATTCCAGAGGGATTTCTGTGTATGCAGCCGAAACCTCCGTATTCTGCCCGCGTACAACCTGAACAGACTGCGGTTGAGGACTGACCCATCCTGTTATAATCGAATACTCGACCTGATGTGTCCCCTCCGGAATAGATGACAAAACATACCCGGATGGATTCCATTCCCCCTGATCCAGTCGCCAGTTAGCCCCGCCTGCTGCAGCCTCCGACGGCAAAAGCGTTACCGTCACCGAGCCCGTCCAGTCTTCCAGCCAGCTCTGGCAAACCAAACTCAGGTCTGAAAGATTCGCTTCCTCATTTCCATCTAAATCAGCAGTGTCGGGTGATTCTGACAACCAAAAGTCCGATAACCACACAAAATCAGATAGACTGACTATGCAATCTCCATCGATATCACCCACCGGACAAAACGGCTCAAGAACAGTGACTGTCGTCGTAACTGTCGTTTCCAATAAACCATCATTGGCTTTGATTTGCAGTTCATATTGTCCGGGAGCCGGAAATACTGCTTGCGTAGAGGCTTGATTTGGATTATCGAATTCCACCGTATCAGGCCCTGAAATTTGTGACCACTGGATGGCCAGATAACCGTCAGGTTCTCCCTGCCCATCATCCACTACTTCGGCGGATAACGACAGATATTTTTGAGGCCATGGTATTGATGAAGCTGGCGTCAGTGTGACCTGTGGGGCATCATTAATATCTGCGTCAAGTTCCTCCAGCATAAAACCGCCGAATGGATAGGCCTGATAATTCGTACCATAAGCTTCGGCGCGGACCTTGAAACTGCCAGTGCCGTCGCCTTTGTCCGCAATGAAAATATCATCCCAGCGAACGACATAACTCGTTGTATCTAAATGATTTCCACCCGCAGTCAAAACCGCCATGTCCCCATTTTTCAAATAAATACCATCCGAGCTATTGTTAACAGCACTGGTATGGCCGGAAATAGTAAAAAGAGATAAACGATCTGTATAATTAGCACCACGAATGGCGGTAGTCACAAATGAGTATTTTTTAGATGGATTAAGACCAGTAAATTCAATTTCGACCCACCACCCTGTATTTCCATAATATATTAAACGATAAGAAAAATCTACTATTCCACCAAAAACTTCATAAGCTGGAGTCCCCGGCCTAGGTTGGCTTTCATCATCAGCACTGCCGCTGGTTTCACTGACTCGCAGACCGGCCGAGCTATTCCAGGTAAAGGTTGCAGTTACAGGGGTCTCAACGCCAGTAGTAAAATCTACTAATTTGCCGGACATATTGGAGGTGTAATTATTATATACTGTCCAGTTTGTTACATTGGGGGCAGTCAGGTCGCTTGTTCCGCGAATACAATCATTATAAGCCCGGAAATCTGCATAATTAATCGACGAGACCACAACAAGATATACAAGGTACATTATATAACGTTTCATAGAAACCTTCCCATTGGAGGTCGAACTGTTCTGTTTCTATTATATATATTACAGCTATCGACTTTTTTGAGGGGTAAATTTGGACCACCCTTCTATAAAACGTCCGAACCCAGGGGGGTATTAAAAAAAATTTGCAAAGATTTTCTGTGTTCGTATAATGTCCCACTTATCCCGGTTTTTGGGATTGTGTAGTGTTAACCGAAAAACAAGAACTAAAACGAAAGATATTGTCAGACAGGTTTCGTATGTGCCTGTCGGCAGGCCCAGTACCCATGAAACAGGAGCACAACCGAATATGGTAACAACAGCGGAACTCCAGACGGAATTATTTGGCAAGGAATTGCCGTCGTTTGAGCAGATTAAAAAGTACTCTGTGGTCGTCAATGCCAGCGAGCGTACCCAGCAGGCAGTCCAGCAGAAGGGTCAGGACAACAGTTCCAATCCTTTGGCTGCGGGGATCACCCTATGGCTGTGCGGGGCCTATCAGCAGGCAGAGGGTCTGCTCCAGAAGGCCAAAGACTGTGCCCAGAAGTATCTGGCCCTGGGTTCTCTGTATCGGGCACAGGCCTATTACGATAAGGCCATTGAGCAGTTTGAGCTGGCCAGGAAACATCAGGCCGAATCGTTTACGGTTGCCATGGAAAAAGCAGAAACCTTCCGTCGTGCCGGGCGGTTTGATGATGCCCAGAAAGAACTGAAAAACTGCATCAACTTCCAGAATGTCAGCGCTGAATATCATTACCAGCTCGGCCGCCTGCAGGACGCCCTGGGCCAATACGATGAAGCGGCGGACAATTATCAGGCCGCCATCAACCTGGACCCCAATCATGTTCAGGCTGTCTTCCAGTTGGGTTACATCAATGACCTGCGGGGAGATGAAGAGGCGGCGATGGAAAATTACAAAAAAGCCACCCAGATTGTCCCCACCCATGTTAACGCCCTGCTGAACCTGGCGGTCTTGCATGAAGACCGGGAAGAATACCACCGGGCCATGCAGTGCGTCAATGCCGTCCTGCGGTCGCATCCCAATCATGCCAAGGCCGCCCTGTTCAAAAAAGACATCGAGAGTTCTCAAACGATGATCTATGATGAAGAACGGGAAAAACGCAAAGATCGTCACAACAAAATTCTGGAAATTCCGATTACCGATTTCGAGCTGTCTGTACGCAGCCGCAATTGCCTGAAAAAAATGAATATCTGCACCCTCGGCGACCTACTGAGAACCACGGAAGCCGAATTGCTGTCGTATAAGAACTTCGGTGAAACTTCACTGCTGGAAATCAAAAAGATACTGGATACCAAAGGTCTCCGCCTCGGCATGGCGCTGGAACAAAAGGCCGGTTCGGCCCCTGCCGCCGCTCCGGATGAAGTCGGCGGAGCCAGCCCTGAACTGCTCAATAAATCCGTAGATGAACTGGAACTGTCCGTTCGCGCCCGTCGCGCCCTGGCCAAGCTGGGTGTCAAGGTCTTCTATGACCTGGTCAGCAAGACCGAGGCGGAACTGCTGGGCTGCAAAAACTTCGGCGTCACCAGTTTAAACGAAATCAAGGAAAAACTGGCCAATTTCGGCCTGGGCCTGCGAAAGCTGGATTAACCCAGGACTTGGTCGAGTTTGTGCGGCATTC
>JBDKVE010000064.1:0-2206 GCA_039679345.1 Anaerohalosphaeraceae bacterium | reverse complement strand
TTTAGTTATCTAATCACCAATAAAAAATTAGGCAGTATTATAGCTTTTATCAGCGGAATGTCCAAAGAAATATTACCGGACACAACATGTCCCAAAAACCCTGCAAGCACAAAAAAAGGGCATCTTGTCGATAGGATAAAGACAAGATACCCCTCGTATTGCCAAATAACAGGATAGATTAACTCAATCCCTTGGCCTCAAGGACTTTGGCCCGGATTTCGTCAACCAGTTCCTTGTGTTCAATCAGGTATTGCTTGGCGTTGTCCCGGCCCTGGCCGAGCTTGGCGTCTCCATAAGTGAACCACGCCCCGCTCTTGTTGACGACATTGATTTCCGCCGCCATATCCAGCAGGTCGCCTTCGGAGCTGATGCCGCTGTCGAACATAATATCGAATTCCGACGTCTTAAATGGTGCCGCAACTTTGTTTTTCACCACGCGTGCCCGGACGCGGTTGCCGATGGCTTCACCCTTGGAATCCTGAATCGTCGAAACACGTCGGACATCCACACGCACTGAGGAATAGAACTTCAACGCGTTGCCGCCGGTGGTGGTTTCGGGATTGCCGAACATCACACCGATCTTCATACGAATCTGGTTAATGAAAATCACGCAGGTCTTGCTCTTGCTGATGACGCCGGTTAGCTTGCGAAGGGCCTGGCTCATCAGTCGGGCCTGAAGACCAACATGGCTTTGTCCCATCTCGCCCTGAAGTTCAGCCGCGGGAACCAGTGCTGCCACCGAGTCGATGACGATAATATCCACCGCGTTGGATTTGACCAGCATCTCCGCAATATCCAGCGCCTGTTCGCCGGTGTCGGGCTGGCTGATGAGCATATTGCTGATATTAACGCCCAGCTTGCGCGCCCAGGTCGTATCCAGGGCATGCTCGGCGTCGATAAAGGCTGCAACACCGCCGGTCTTCTGCGCATTGGCGATGACATGCAGGGCAAGGGTCGTTTTACCAGAGGATTCCGGACCGTAAAATTCAATCACTCTGCCGCGCGGAATACCCGACCCACCAAGAGCAATATCCAGCGACAGCGCCCCCGTGCTGATTCCGTCGATTTTCTTGATGACGGATTCGTCCATCTTCATAATCGAGCCGGTGCCATACTGCTTTTCGATCTGGGCAATCGCCCGATCCAGTGCTTCATTTTTAGCTCCCGGTTTCTCGGCCTTTTCTGATTTGGTTTTTTCGCTCTCGATCTTGATCGATTCTTTTGCTTTGGGTTGTTCTTTTTCTGCGATTGATTTCTTTTTGAATGCCATAACCAATGCTCCTGTAGAGTACGTTGATTGAGTCTGATATTTCCTGTTATATTGATCCTGCTTAATATACGGATTCCACTTGAATTTTTCCGGTTCGGCGCGGCTAAAGAGCTTTCAGCCGCCAGCTTCCAGCAACAGCATTATCATCGCGGCCATGCAGGGCAACTTGACCCAGTGAGTACATGCGGCATAATTATACCCATTGGGAATTATTTTAACATCGTCCGCTGAACCACGGTATAGGTGGGTCCGCCGCCGGACAGATGACTTTCAAACACACATACCGAATCCGCATAACTGCCGCCGAACGGCTCGTCGCGGAGGGGGTCGATTCTTCGCTTCAGTACATCGCCCGCTGCGGGAAGCTTCACCCGGCACAGGGTCAGATGCCCGGCAAACTCACGGTTTTCCACCGGCCAGCCGGCCTTCTCAAACCCATCCTGAATATCCCGTTGCAGGGCTTTCAATGCCGGGGTGGGGGTGATGCCCGCCCAGCCCACCCGCACGGGTTTACCGAAGGTGCCAAGTCCCTTGACTTCCAGGTCAAATCCATTGTGAGTACTTGCCGCTTGTTCGACAATCCGGCACACTTCCATTACCCGCTGGTCTTCTGTTTCACCCAGAAAGACCAGCGTCAGGTGTGTGTTTTCCGGCTCCACCCACTTAATGCCGCCTTTGACGGCACCAACTTCCCGGCGCAACCGCTGTCGCATCTTCTCAATTCGTTCCCTGACGGCGGCGTCGATTTCTATTGCAACAAATAACCGCATTGAATCCTTTTCCACGCCGGGCGACAGACCGCTCACCAGTTGCTGAAATCAGAACTGCGTAATTCGTCGGAGATGATCGAACCGATCATCAATTGTCTGCCGTGTGGCGCTTTTAATTCCATGAATGGAAAAGTCACCAATGGTAAAGGATGCAACCACCGTCCCA
>JBDKVE010000063.1:0-3527 GCA_039679345.1 Anaerohalosphaeraceae bacterium | reverse complement strand
CACTGAGAATGGTGTCGGCCACCTCGCGATCGGACACAATCTTGTACGGCGTCTGAGCCTCAATCCGCTTGCAGATCGCATCGGTCAGGTTAAATTCATGACCTCGGCGAAAACTGCTGGTCTCCATCATTTCCACATACACCGTACTCACATCATCACGATGCAGCCATGAATTACTGTACCCCTGGCAGCCGCCCAGCGAGACAACCAGTACGGCCAAACCTGCTATCGATAGTATTGCTTTCATGTATACTGATCCTACTTAAAATTTCCCGGTTCGTCGCGGCTAAGTACAGCAGCTTCAACCACTTGCTTCTTTTACTCGCGGAATAATTATACCCGTTGGGTATATTATCCAAATATTAGAATTTAATCCTGGGACGTCTTGCCAAACAGCAATCCGATTCCAAACCAAGTGTCAAGAAATTTGCAGCCCACATCAAACGTCTTGCGGCGAAATGTCTTGGGATACTGATATCCCTGCTGCTGCGACTGGGCCGCCATGATACCGGCTTCCGATTCCGGCCAGGTATCGATGACATACTGATAATACAAATTCGCCGCCAACGGATGATCGGTCCGGTCATAATACTGTGCAATCCAGTAATTTTTATACGCCTGCTGCTGAACAATTAAAGCAATTGTATCAGAGGCCTGAATCTGTCCGGCTTTCTGTGGGTAGCGCTTAAGAAAATCCTCGTAATACGCCCTGGCACTGACCAGCCAGGTGGAGTCATACCGTGGACCTTTATAAGCCGCATGAAGGCATTGTGCCATCCGCAACAGGGCCTGCTCGCCGACATCGCCGGTAGGCCATTTATCCGCAACCTCAGACCAGACTTCATAGGCCTTGGCATACGCATCGGGATCCATCTTGCGTTTTTCATACGCCTCGGCCAGCGTCACCAGCGACCGCAGCCCCATGGGGCCGGTTCCCATGCGATCTGCAATATCCCGCATGATATCCACACCGTTATCAAAGGCCGACAGCCAGATAATGCCGAGCACCTGACGCTTTTGCCCATTGAGAAACGCGGTACCGATGGAGTATAAACGCTCATTGGCGATATCAAAAAACGGGCTTTCGGGCCAGTCTTTCACGAATTTCTGAAACTGCTTGGTTGCCTTGGACCAACTCCGTTCGGCATACAGGGTTTCGGCTTCGATATAGGCATCCAAATCGGGGCCGGCCAGCTCGGCAAAATCAGTTTTGAGCTTCTCAAGAGCCTCCAGGGATTCCGTGGTATCACCCGCAGTGATTTTTTGTTTAATCTCCGACAGCGCAAGGATGTACCGGCCCTGCGGGTCAGCAGATAAATCCTGCCATTGCCCCTGCGGGGTCAACCGTAATGTCTCCGCCCGGCCAGAACACACCGTGCCTAATAATAAAAGTAAAACAATCCCTGCTTTTTGCATATCCGTTCCCTTTGCGGCTGATATTTTGGATGCCAGAAACAGTGGGATTATAACAGTTTAGGCGATGAATGCAAACGTGTTTGGCAGGTTTTTGGATAGTACCCATATAAAGATTTCCAGAGTCTGGTTTAAAATAGGCAAAATACTCACGACAACCCTGAGTGCGAACCCATCTTGTGCCTATATGTAGCCATTATACATCTTGATATTCAGCAGGTACTTTCAATTACCCATACCAGACATATACAGCATATTATCGCCTATTTAGCTTCTGCTTTCGACTCGGCAATACAATACAAGTACTGCTTGCCCTTCAGATAAATCCGGTCCCCCACAATCGCCGGGGAGGCATCAATACCATCATCCAGCTTATTGATGGAAAGCACCGTGTATTCATCCGAATTGCTTAATACGTATGTCACGCCGTTGCGGCCGACAAAATACACCCGGTTTGCCGCCCCTACCGGCGAGGCATACATCCCCTTGATCTCATCGAGACCTTGTTTGACATAATACGGCTTGCCCGTCTTGGCATTATAGCACGAAATCACGGGATTATTCACTGCGTTGACATATACCTTTTCCCCATGCAGCAGCGGCGACGGTACATAAGGCGTTCCCTCGCTCACTTCCCAGGCAATCGCATCGGTGCCTGTCAGGTCGCCGGTCTTACCCAGCTTGATGGCTTGCAACTTGCTGCCCCGGAAACCGCTGGTACAGAATACCATATCAAAGCCAGCCACCGGCGAGGGAATGACATTTTCGGTTTGTCCGCTGCATTCCCAAATCACCTTGCCGTCTTTGGGGTCATAAGCACGCGTGCGGTTACGCCCAACGACTACAATCTGCGTCTGTCCGCCGAACTCCACTGCCAGAGGCGTCGTCCACGAGGTTTTCTCGTCCCGGTCCTGTTTCCAGACGGTCTTGCCGGTGTCTTTATTGAGTGCAGCAATAAATGATTGCCCCTCATGATCGACCACCACAATCAGCAGGTCACCAACCAGTGCGGGCGAGCCGCCTTCGCCAAATCCGGCCCGAATAGATTTCTTGGCCAGGTCTTCCTTCCAGAGTATTTTACCGTCCATATCGAGGCAATAGACGCCGCGCGAGCCAAAATCGGCCCAGATTCGTTTGCCATCCGTCACCGGAGAATAGGATGCGAATCCGTGGTCGCCATGATGGCCTTCGTGGGGAACCACTTCGCAGACGGTTGTTTTCCAAATCTCCTTGCCGGTGTTGCGGTCCAGACAGACCACGTTGAATTGATAAATCGAAGAAGGTGCCTTGGCAGGACCTCTGCCGGGACGACCGCCGGGGGCCGGCTGGGGAGCCGGTTCAGCCGCTGGGGCAGAGTCTGATTTCTTGCCGGTATCCACTGCGGATTGAAAGATAATCGTGTCACCCCAGACAATTGGGCTGGCATCGGACCCATCCCCTTCCAGTTTGACCTTCCATAGAACATTCTCGGTTTCGCTCCATTTGATCGGCGGGTTGCCGTCCTCGCTGATGCCGCTCGTTCCCGCCCCGCGCCACGTTGGCCAGGCAGCGTCAGCCGCACAACATAACGCCCCAATTAAAGAAAAGATACATCCCATCATCAATTTTCTGGCCAGCTTGTCCTGCATATCATTCTCCTGTGAATTATGTGATTATTATGGTTTCCATCCAGCCTATATTTACAGGGTGGCCGCGATGAGGCGGCTGCCTCCTTAAAGACGGAAGCCGTACCTTTTATGTTGCACTTTTTATCGCCGAAAGGCCGGATTTGTTCGGCCGAAAATCTGAAAAACCCATCATTGCGGAGATATTTGGGCTAAATCTGCTTGTGCTGGGTAGTTTGAGAGGATCAAAACAAAAAATATGACCTTTGTGATCAGTCATAAGTAATGGGCGGTACAGGACTTGAACCTGTGACCCCCAGCGTGTCGAGCTGGTGCTCTAGCCAACTGAGCTAACCGCCCTAAAGAACCTAAGTCTTTAGTGGGCAAACATATACACTATCTCGAACCATTTGTCAAGAGGGAAAATATATGGAAAAATTCTCTCCAGCGGTTCTCCAGCGTCAAAGACAAAAGGATTTAGGTGGACTGGGAGTAGGGTTTTTGTTGATT
>JBDKVE010000062.1:0-19138 GCA_039679345.1 Anaerohalosphaeraceae bacterium | reverse complement strand
GCGTGTTTAAGAATCCGCGCGGGATGTCGGCGGGGGCGCTGATTGACCGGGCGGGACTCAAGGGCGAAAAGATCGGCGGCGCACTGGTCAGTTCCAAACATGCCAATTTTATTACGACGGAAAAAGGATGCACCAGCGCGGATGTCAAGGCCTTGATCGAAAAAGTCCGCAATGCCGTGCGCGACCAGTTTGATGTGGAACTGGAGCTGGAAATCGAGATATGGTGATACCCACTATACCGCGCGACTAACATGAAGTAACGTTACCCGACATGGCCGCGACGAAACGGGAATAGTGAGTTCGGAGAATAACTGGATTCCCGCCTTCGCGAGAATGACAAGTGGAGCGGGAATGACAAGTTCGTAGTTGTAGTTGTAGTTGTAGTTCGTAGTTCATAGAAAATATGGAACGACCGGTCTTTGCGATTGAAGATTGCAGGGTGGGCCGTGCCCACAAAATGTTGTGGATTGCTCTGTGACACAGGCTAAAAAAACGGAAACGTTTTGGAATAGACTTTTTTAATGACGATAAAATCCATTACTGATTACCACATAGCCGTGCTGTGCGGCGGCGTCGGGTCGGAACGGGAAGTAAGCCTGCTCAGCGGCGAGAACATTTATAACGCACTGACGCGCGGCGGGTGCCGGGCGATCCGGCATGACCTGAATCCACAGGATTTGTCAATCCTGGACGATAAGGCCATCGATGTGTTTTTCCTGGCGCTGCACGGGCAGTTCGGGGAAGATGGACAGTTGCAGGCAATCCTCGAGAAAAAGAAGCTGGCGTTTACGGGATCGGGGTCGGAGGCCAGCCGACTGGCGTTCGATAAGATTGCGGCCAAGCGGGTGTTTGCGGAGGCGGGACTGCCGCTGGCTAAGCAGATTGTGGTCAAGGAGACGGATACGGCGGTGCAGCTTGCAGCAGAACTGGACGGCTGGGCGGGCAAAGTGGTCATCAAGCCCATTTGCCAGGGCAGCAGCGTCGGGGTGGAGATTCATACCGAGATGCAGGCGGCGGCCGCGGCGGCAATTCGCTGCCGGGATACGTTTGGCGATTGCATGATTGAAGAATTTATCACGGGGCGTGAGATGACCGTGGGGCTGCTGGAAGGCAAGGCGCTGCCGGTACTGGAAATCCGCCCGAAGGTGAAGTTTTACGATTATCATGCCAAGTATCAGGACGACTCGACGGAGTATCTGTTCGATACGCTGACGGATGCGGCGGTAGTCAAGCGGCTGCAGGCGGCGGGCGAGACGGTATTTGCGTCGCTGGGGTGCCGGCACCTGGGACGGGCGGATTTTATCGTCACCGAGGACGGGACGCCGTATGTACTGGAGATGAATACCCTGCCGGGCTTTACGAGCCATTCGCTGCTGCCCATGGCGGCGCGAAAGGCCGGAATCGGGCCGGAGGAGCTGGTGCAGCGGATCGCAATGGCTGCGTGGAATAATAGATAAAATATTAAATATTAAAAATAAAAGATAAGTGGCTAAGAGAAAAATAAAAAAACCGAAAAGCGGGAAAAGCTGGCGCGACTGGTTCAGTTGGGGCAAGCGCAAGGAAAGCCGCGCCGCCCGTGAGGAAAAACGCGAGCAGTTATATCGGCGCGTGAAGATTGCGGCACTGAGTATCTTTCTGCCGCTATTGCCGGCGGGACTGGTGGTCGGTTTTTTCTATATGGAAAAACATGTTCATGCCCTGCGTGCCGCAGCGCCGGTCTATGGGGCGCTGGAGTTTGTCAACGCGCCGGACTGGGCGTTCAGCGAAGCGATGAAAAAGAAGCTGTCATCTTCGGCCGGCGGCGGACAGTTTGAACTGAAAGAAGGTGTTGCCGAGGCCGTCGGGGCTCGTTTGGCCGAGTTGCCATGGCTGTATAATGTGCATGTGCGAACGACGACGCACAACGTGCTGGTCGAGGCACAATATCGTGAACCGCAGGCGATTATTAAAACCGCCAAAGGACAAACCTGTTATGTGGGATTGCCGGCGGCCAGCGACCCGTTGTGCGGAGACAATCCCGACGAAGTGAACACGGTGTTTGTGCTGGATTATGTGGAGATCAAAAAACCGCCGCTGATTATGATTAAAGGCTTTGCCGACAACCTGGCCCCGGCGGCGGGCAAGACGTGGTTTGCCTCAGATGTGGCTGCGGCGCTGAAGCTGATTGCGGCGCTGCGGGCGATGGATGAAAAGGTCTCCAAAGAAAAACCGCTAAGCGAGGAAATCAGTGAAATCGATATCAGCAACTTTAATGGGAAACTGAGCCGGACCTCGCCGCATATTGTCTTAAAGCTCAAAGACGGCAAGACGCAGGTCAACTGGGGTGCAGCGATGGGGCAATCCGCCCGCCACCTCGAGGCGTCCGACATCGAAAAACTGACGACGCTGTACACATTTTATCGGGAACACAAAAACACGCTGCAGAATATCGTGTCTTTTATTGAACTGCGTCCTCCCAAGATGGGCATCCCGCGGCCGCAGTAAGTCCTCATGGCTTTTCAACCTGGCGGGAATTTTATCTCCACACCCATTTACCCGTGCGTCATTTTGATTTGATTTGAACCTGCGGGCTGGGAATTTCCACTTGACGGACCAGGATATTGGAGCCGGTGGTTTCATCCCAGACATTTGTATTGGCCAGACGAATGGCATAACGGGAGTTATCCCGCAAGCTCTCGGCGGCATCGGGCAGGTGTAATTCGAGTCGGCCGGTGCTGCCAAGAAATTCATTAGGGATTTTCACATTCGCCTGAATCACAATCGGTTTTCCCGGCAGCCAGAGACGCGGGTCATCTGCCAATTGCTGCGTGTAAACACGGCTGCCGCTGCGAAGGACCAACTCCACAGGACGGGGATTAAAGGGTGAGGCAAATCCCACGTTGTCAAGGCAAATTTGAATGTCAAACGAGGGTGTGTCGTCGATGGAGATTCTATCGGTTACCGCAACGCTGCGGAGGACAAAGCGATATCCCAGGCGCCGTTCGATGGGGTCGAGGCAACCGGTTTTTTGCCAATATTGACGGATTTCAGTGGGGCAATCCCTGTTCAGCCAGGAGCAGTGCAGCCGTTCCATCTCTTCGATTGTATTGCCGCAATCGTTGAGTACATCGCGTTGGGTAAGCTGGGCGCCGAAGGGGACAAAACGGGTTTCGAGGCCGATATGGTCAATCCATGCCCAGCGGGGCATCTGGTCGGTATAGACGCCGCTGTCGTCGGGGCCGGACAGGAAGGTGTTATTGTAATAGCCGACTCGGGCGATGGGAGCGTCACTGAAGGCCTGTTTGTCGGTCAGAGTTTTGGCCAGAAAGATGTCGCGTTTGTATTGGGGATGGGCCAGGACGACCATACGGTCTTTGGGCATAGCACCCAACAGACGCATGAGGATGCGTTTGTAGTTGTCGGTGGTCTCTTTGCCGTTTTGCCAGTGGCGCCACTGGCCGTCGGGGCCGATGAATCCGGCTTCGGCGGCAAGCAGGACGTCGGCATTTTCATGCAGGAGCAGCTTGAGCTGGTCGATGTGGCGGAGGATGGTATCCAGCGAGGCGTCGGGGTCACCGATTTTGTCGCTGTAAGAAACACAGAGAATAACTTTCAGTCCAGTCTGGCGGGTGCGGTAAAAGCCCCACTCGATTTTGTTCAGGAATTCACGGGACAGGTCTTTATCGCGAAAGTCATTGACGGGAATTCTGCCGTAAATGAGGGTAACATACTCATCTCGCAGGTCTTCGAGGGGGCGGATGTCGTCAATTTCGGTAAAGATGACGGATTGATAGAAGCCTCGTTCGGGGTTGGCGAACCGTTCGTGCGTTTCTTCGAAGAGGACTTTCTGGTCGGCTGCCGCACAGGCCGCAAGGCCCATCAGCATTATCCCGAGAACGCGTCGTGTATGGATTGCCATGGTTCGTTCCTTTATGAAAGCAGTTTTACCATCCAAGACTGAAGAAATACGCTCTGTATAACATAAAGAAACTGGCTGTAATTGTCATTATCAAAGAAATAATCAGCCATACTTTATCTGTACTGCTTTTGCTGGATAATATCAATCCTAAAAAAGAAATCACTGAAACCAATACTAATGGATATTGCAAAAGACCAACTTTTATAACAGCCTTATGAAGCTTGTTATTCGCAATCGCTTCAAGGGTGTATTCACTATTGCTTATTTTGGACTCCTGTTGTTCTCGAGAGTCCGGAATAGAATGAACTGAATTGACTGCGTTTGAATCATTATTATAGACAGATTCCGCCACCCCCAAACCCTTGAGATTTGAAGAAAGACGATATCTCCACTTGCCCTCTATTTTTGATGGCAGATAACCACCGGCCTTCACATTGAGCACTTCTAGATACAGGCATACACCAAAGATATAAAGTGAGAGCACGAAATAGACCCAGATTTTTTTATTTGAAGGCAGAACCATTATAGGATGTTTTATCTCCCAGCATTCAGTGCGGTTTTCAAATCCATATATTGATACTCCAATCCATGTTGTACACAAAGACTTTTGCAGAAAGCTACGGCTTGTTCGCTGAGCCGGCCTTGAAGGTCCGCATCGCCGGTGCAGTTAAAGATGCGGCAGCCAGCAAAGCGCCAGGGATAGACGGAGCATTTGCTGTCTTTACGATAGGGGCAGACGCCGGTAGTCATCGGCAGCAGCGGGATGTTGTTTTGGGTCAGGCCGACCTGAAAATAAATCCGTTCCGGCGGGGTCAGGAACAATCTGTGGCCGAAGGATTCGAAATCGCAGCACTGGCCGCAGGCCTTGCAGGACATGGGAGCAGAAGCCAGCATCGCTTCGAGCTGGGCATAAAGTCTCCCCACAGCATCAACGATCGCCTGTCTTTGTTCAATCGAAAATTGAAAATCGAAATTCGACAATCGTATCACTCCCACCACTGTTTTTGGGTACGGATTTTTTCAATCTGCTCGAAAGTAAATTGCGGACCATGGTTGATGCCGGGGCACCGCCGGGCCGCTTCGTCCCAGTCGGCAGGGCTGGCCAGATTACAGTTCCAGAACGGCCAGGTGCGGCACTGGTTGGGACGGACCGGGTAGATGGCGCAGCCCCGCTGGCCATTGGCGCCTTTTTGCAGGAAAATGCAGTCTCTGGTGGCCTTGTCTTCGATGATGGTCGTGCGAAAGCCGGAGCGTTTGAGGAAGCGCTTGCGGACGTCGGCTTCGGACATGCCCAGATATTGGGCCAGCATGGTAATTTCTTCGGCGGATATCCAGATATAGCCTTCATCCGGCCCGGCACAACAGTTGCCGCAGCCCGTACATTCAAATTGCAAACCACAGGAGTACCACTTCATATAAAATCCTAATACTTTCTTTTGTTTTCTATTTACATTTCCGGCGGAATATAGATAGCAATAAAAATCGCCGAAGCAACACCAATTATAAACCAGTCCGCATTATCGCAAATTGTCCACTTTTTGCGTTCTTTTTTTCGCAAATAGAGGCCCCAAACACACATTATACAATAAAGAATATTCCCAGGAATAAAAACAGAACCAAAGCCATGCTGGGAATATTCACAAAAATTATATCCAGCACCAAGTACTATCAACACGAAAAACAGCCTCAATACAATCGGTAGATACCTGCCGCTGATAAAACCCAAAATTGCAGGCCCAAGACAGTTTGTAAAAATATATAGAAAAACAACTATCTTTAAGCAAATAAAACTGAGTTCCTTCATTTTTTATTTTCTCCTTCAGCAAATACACATCCATAGACTGCAATGGAAGGTGGCACTCGTTTTTATTACAACCACATTACCTTCAATATCTCATTTTTTCGTTGGCTCGGCGTAATAGCTGCTGACCTGCATGGCGTCCATGTCGACGGTGATGCGGAAATAGTCCGGGAAGCCGCCAAGCATCGTTGTCATCGACTGCCACTGGGGATAGACAAGCGGGTCAAAAAAATGGAAGACGCAGGTGGTGACTTTGGAATATTGATACCCGCGGGCACAGGCTACCATGCGATCCAGCTTCTGTTGGGGGATGTTAAGCTGCTCGAGGGCGAACTTGCGGGCAATCACTTCGGCTTCCTGCGTTTCTTCTCTGCCGAGTTGGCTGGATTGTACGTTGGGCATCATCGGGCTGCATCCGGACAGGGTCGCTATTGCCAAAAATGCACATACCAGAGTATGAATTACTGTTTTTTTCATGTTGACCAACTTGTTCTGAATTTTACTTGCTTCATTTTAATTGTAAATGATTGTGCAAAACGCTTTTGTGTCGCCCCTGCCGGGGCTTAACCATTAAGAATCCGCTTTCCGGGGGTTTACACCCCCGGCTATTTTATACGACCCCGCTGGGGTCTGAGTCGATTCTTACCGTAAAACGAGCAATATCGTCGTATTCAGGCTTTGCCTGTCTGCTTTTGGCAGTTGTTTTATCTTCTCGTTTTATTGGAATGATTAACATCGGAACAAAACTATTTTCTATAAAGTCTTTCCGGTTTTCATATTTTAACAAAAGTGCGGTTGCGATACAAATACCAAAGTCCCAGCCACAGGACACTGAAGGCGGCGAGGGCATGGACCAATCCGGTCCAGTCGCCGGTCCAGCGGTCCAGGCCGCCGACGAGGCGGTCGGCGATGCCCCAGAAATTGAATACGCTATCGGCCATGTAGGCCACAATCGCGTTGGAGCCGATAACCACAAAGCCATAGGCCCACCTTTGCCAGCCCCAGACGTCGATGACCAGGTAAAACAGCCCCAGCAGGACCATGCACATCCCGCCGGAAATCAGGACGAAGGAACTGGTCCAGAGGTGCTTGATGTTGGCAAACCAGCCGCTCCACAGCCAGCCGGCCAGCAGGCAGGCCAGTCCCGCGATAATCAGGCCGGCGGATTTGGACAGGCCGGAGGCGGTGCTTTTCAGGAACCGCCCGGAGAAGACACCCAGCAGAACGGTCGCGGCAAAGGTCATGCTGCTGAGAATCCAGGTGTAGGGAGTGCCATCCTGAAATCGGCCCAGCAGCAGCTTGTCGATATAGATGGCCAGATTGCCTTCGGGGGTAAGATTGCCGTCGCCGAATCCGGGCACGGGAACCCAGGCCAGCAGTGCCCAATAGCCCAGCATCAGGCCGGCACAGATGCCCACCTGCAGGCGGGGTTTGCAATGCAGGAGGATGATGGCTGCAATGAGATAGCCGGCGGCGATTGCCTGAAGGGTATTGCTGTAGAGTTTCAGGGTTTCATGATTAAACTCCAGAAGATTGCCCTGCTTGATCATGCCCAGAATCCACAGGAGAATCACACGCAGGAGGATGTGGCGGTAGAGTTTAAGTTTATTGGCTCCTTCGGCGAGGCGTTTGTCGAATGAAAACGGCATGACCACGCCGACCAGAAACAAAAACAGCGGCATAATCAGGTCTTCAAAATGAAATCCTTCCCAGGGGACATGACGCAACTGGTTTTGTATCCATGCGGATGCGGGACAGTCAAACGGCTTGATGAAATGCTCAACGACCGCTCCGCCGCCGATGATCCAGAACATATCGAAGCCCCGCAAGGCATCGACGGAAATGAGACGGTTGGGTTTTTGTGGGTCACTTGTCATAGCATCTATATATAAAAATGGGTGAGCCTTTCGACTCACCCGTACTGGATTGGATTTACCACTTGAGGACACCGCCGGTGTCGGCGCTGGTTGCCATGGCAGCGTATTTGGCCAGGCAGCCTTTGGTAATCCGCGGGGGCCGCGGCGTCCACTGTTTTTTGCGTTCGGCCAGTTCGGCGTCGGATAATTTTATCTTGATTATGTTGGCGGGGATGTCGATTTCGACGATGTCGCCGTCTTTAATGAGGCCGATGGGGCCGCCGACTGCGGCTTCGGGGCTGACATGGCCGATGCAGGCGCCGCGTGTGCCGCCGGAAAAGCGGCCGTCGGTAATCAGGGCGACGGATTCACCCAGACCCGCCCCCATGATGTAGCTGGTGGGGCTGAGCATTTCCTGCATGCCGGGGCCGCCTTTGGGGCCTTCGTAGCGGATGATGACCACGTCGCCGGCCTTGACTTTACCGCCGAGGATGCCGTCGCAGGCTTCTTCCTGACTGTCGAAGATGACGCAGGGGCCGGAGTGCTTGAGCATGGCGGCGGCGACGCCGGCAGATTTGACAACGCAGCCGTTAGGGGCGAGATTGCCGCGAAGGACGGCCAGGCCGCCGGTCTTGGAATAGGCTTTGTCGAGGGTGTGGATGCAGTCGGTGTTTTTAATCTCTGCAGTTTTGATCCGCTCGCCGAGAGAGACGCCGGAGACAGTCATACATTCCAGATTCAGCAGGCCCGGAATCTTGCTGACTTCCTTTAATATGGCACTGATTCCGCCGGCGGCATCGACATCTTCCATGTGCCAACTGCTGGACGGGGAGACTTTGCAGATGTTGGGGACTTTGGCACTAATTGCGTTAATTCTATCCAGATTATACTCAATACCCGCTTCGCTGGCCAGAGCAAGGGTGTGTAAGACGGTATTGGTGGAACCGCCCATGGCCATGTCGAGGGTGAAGGCATTGTCGAGGGATTTTTGCGAGATTATGGCCGAGGGGCGAATGTCTTTTTTGACCAGTTCGACAATTTGCCGGCCGGCTTGCTTGTATAATTCCTGACGTTTTGGGTCGGTAGCCAGAATTGTTCCGTTGCCGGGCAGAGCCATGCCGATGGCTTCGCACAGACAGTTCATGCTGTTGGCTGTGAACATGCCGGAGCAGCTACCGGGGGTGGGACAACCAGAACATTCGAGGTCTTTTAGGTCGTCTTCATTGATTTTCTTGGCGTTATAGGCGGCGACACCCTCGAAAATCGTGATTAAATCGGCTGCTTTGCCGTTTTTGGTCTTGCCGGCTGCCATGGGACCGCCGGAGACAAACAGGGTGGGGATGTCGAGGCGGACGGAAGCCATGAGCATTCCGGGCGTAACCTTGTCGCAATTAGGGATACATATCATCCCGTCGAAGCAGTGGGCCCGGACCATGGTTTCTACGGCGTCAGCGATGATTTCACGGCTGGCCAGCGAATATTTCATGCCGGTGTGGCCCATGGCGATACCGTCGCAGACGGCGATGGTATTGAATTCGAAGGGTACGCCGCCGGCGTCGCGGATGGCCTGTTTGACCACTTCGGCGACCTTGTTGAGGTGGACGTGGCCGGGGACGATCTCACAAAAACTGTTGGCTACCGCAATAAACGGCTTATTGATATCTGTATCTTTGAGGCCGCAGGCCCGTAACAAGCCCCGATGGGGCGCCCGTTGAAAACCGCTTTTGACTGTATCGCTGCGCATTGTTTTACTCCATAAAAGTAGTCTATCTTGCCTTCCGGCCCTGAAATGCCGAAAAGTCCGGGTATTATAACGTGATTGGGGGGGTAAAAAAACCCTCTTTTTTATGTTTTGGCATTTTACTTTAAGGCCTTATTCTGCCGATACCTAATATACGTAATTTTTAAGAATGCCGGCAAAAGAAAACCTTGTCAAGGGGGTATAGTCCAGCTATAATTCTCTTGATTGTAATCGAAACGGCAACTCAGGATTGAATTAGGTTTTGCGGATTCCTGTATAACCCGCCAATCCTGACCGGCAAAGAATGCAAGGCAAGCACAGTCCAGATAAAGGAGAACAGTATGTCCCGGATGATGCAAGTATGTATGGTTTCAGCAGCAGTCATGATCGCAGCGATCAATGGATGTTCGTCTTCGGTTAAAATGGCTTACGCTCCCACTGTTGGTCAGACAGCCACTTATGAATCCTCCTCGTCACTGATCAAGGATTTCAAATTTGAACAGCCCACTCTGAACAAGAGCCGGGAAGAACAGACCAGCACACTTGTCACGGTCATATATGATCAGAAGATTGCTGAAGTCCAGCCGGATGGTTCCGCCGTCGCCGACATTACCATCAAAGCGGTGCAGTGCAAGATGGTCAATAAGAATGAAGTGCGGTATGAGTTCAACAGCGCCGATGAAAAGAACAAAACCGACACCCTGAACAGCATTGTCGGCAAGGGATACCGTATCGCCATCAGCCCGGAAGGCAAGGTTACGGTGGTGGATGCGACTGCGGCCCGTGCAGTGGTCGTCAGCGGCGAGGGACAGAAGATTGCCCAGAAGATATTTATGGACGAAAGCATTAAAGAGCGTCATCAATTGCCGATGCCTGCGGCGGATAAGAATGTAATTTCGGCCAAGAAAACCTGGTCCAGTGTTCAGCCGTCGCCTCCCGGACTGCTGGCGCCCAAGACTTTTGAAAAGATCTATACGGTCAGTGAAGCCGGCAAGGACAAAGTGGTCGTGACGATGGCCGCCAAAGAAAGCCTGGAAAAAACGGCCGAGAATCAGGCTGCCGGGGCATCGAGCATGGGCATTTTCGCCAAGATGTTTGACAACCAGGACCAGTTCACCGGCACTCTCGTCATGAATCCGACCAACGGCACGGTTTCAGAATACAATGAAACGCTGGTCAGCAGCTATGTTGCCCAGGAAAAACCGCAAAACGCCCCGGCCGATGCCGCGCCGGACACCCTGCTGATGCAGTTGACTTACAGTATCAGCCTCAAGAAGCTCAACTAACATCCAACCTGTCCAGAGAAAGGATTCGGGATGGTTTTCGGAACACAGCATTTGACCCGGCCGCTGTACGCGGTGATGGTATGTTTAGCGGCAGTCCTTACCGGATGTCATGGCCCCGTTCAGCGAAGCGACAATCTGCTGATTGTCAATTTCGAGGAAGGTAAAGTCCTCCGCTACCAGATGACTTCCAGCCGGGAAGTTACGATTGAACTGACCGGTTCGACAACCGGCAGCAAGCAGGGCCAGCCGCAGAAGATGACCGAGTCGATGGAACTGACGATGGCGTATAAGCCCGTCAAGGTGGACCCATTCGGCCTGACGCGGATCGAATGCACGTTTGAGGCGGTCAAGGTCAATCGCAGTTCGTTCAGCGGCCGAGGCGGCAGCAGTTCGGACGCGATGGAAAGTCTTCAGGGTAAGACCTATGCCCTGGAATTGTCACCCAGCGGACAAATCGAGGACTTCAAAGAGCTGGAGAAACTCCTGCTTGAGTCCGGCAAGGCGGCTTTTGATACCGCACGCAACGATATGCGGGTCAAGAATCCGGATATGATTTATGATTTTGTCGCCCTGCAATGGTATTTGTGGGATTCGATTTCCTCGGTGCCGGACCCGCTGGATGGAGTCAAGCCGGGGATGACCTGGACCAATACGCAGTTGATTGCATGGCCGGTACCGATACCGAACCCGCCCTGCCGGGTTACGACATTCAAGCTGGATTCGGTTGCCGACGAAAACGAACAGAAAAAAGCCGTGATTGCCAGCACTTATGCGCTCAGCGATAAAACCGTGGCGAATTTTCCCAAGCCATACGAAGGCACATTCCAGATGCGCGGGCTGTTCGGATTTTTACGGGAATATAAATTCCAATCCCTGGAAGGTGAAGGCAAGCAGGTCTTCAATCTGACTTCCGGCATTGTGGAAAGCGATACCCAGAAATATCTATTGAAAACCACGGCGGCGTTTCTGATGCCGCTGGGGGATTCCGTGCCGCATGTGGATATCGAACAAACCCTGCGGATTCAGAAGCTGGAACCGTAAGCGGGGATGGAGGAGACGATGGAACGCAACAACCTGTGGGCCCCGTGGCGGATTAAATACATTCAGGGGCTGTCCCAGAAAAGTCCGTGCTTTTTATGTGATTATATCGCCTCGCCGCAGGATGATGCACAGAACTTTGTGCTGTGGCGGACGGCGGATGCGATGGTGGTTTTCAACCGCTTTCCCTACAATAACGGCCATCTGCTGATTGCCCCGATGCGGCATATCGGATCGATGGAGCAGGCAACAGAATCGGAACTGCTGTCGATGACACGCCTGATTCGTGATAGCCAGAAGCTGCTGTCGGCGGCGATTCAGCCGCATGGATTTAATGTGGGGATGAATTTCGGCCGGTGTGCCGGGGCGGGACTGCCCGACCACATGCACATTCACGTGGTGCCGCGATGGAACGGGGACACAAATTTCATGCACGTTTGCAGTGATACGGATGTCATCAGCCAGAGCATGACCGACCTGTACGCCCTGCTGCTGGAACAAAGCCGTCAACTTCAATTACCCGTGGTATAACATGCCTTGCACTCTTGCCCCATACGCAGTCACAGAACACAACAGCCGGGGCAGGCAATTCCCTGAAAAGCCTCATCGGTATCGTGCCGATTTTGAACGCGACCGCGACCGGATTATTCACTGCGCGGCGTTTCGACGGCTGGAGGGCAAGACGCAGGTCTTCACCACCGGCCTGAATGACCAGTACCGAACCCGCATGACGCACAGTATTGAAGTCGCCCAGATCGGACGGACGATTGCGCGGGTGCTGAATCTCAACGAAAGCCTGACGGAGGCGATTTGCCTGGCCCATGATCTGGGGCACAGCCCCTTCGGCCATGCCGGAGAGGCCGTTCTCAACCAACTGACCGCTGATGTCGGCGGATTTGAACACAATCGGCAATCCCTGCGGATTGTGGATTTTCTGGAGCATCCGTATCCAGCGTTTGCAGGATTGAATTTGATGCTTGAAACGCGCATGGCGCTGGCCAAGCACCACAGTCCATACGACAAACCCGAAGGATCGACAGAATGCATTTGCCTGGAGGGGCGAATTGCTGATGTCGCCGACCGGATTGCATACAATTGTCACGACCTGGAAGACGGACTGCGTTCCCGGCTGCTGAATGAAGGGCAGCTTAAGGGGGTGGCGCTGTATGATGAGGCCTGCCGTACGGTCGGGGCCGACCGGATTGACGATATTGTTATCCGGCGGACGCGAATTTCCAAGGCAATTCTGGATTACCTGGCGATTGATGCCATCGAGACCAGCAGGCAGCTTCTGGAGACGCATCATATTGGGTCGCTGGAGGATGTCTATGCCTGCCCGGTGCGGCTGATTGACCTGTCGGCGGAGGCGGAAACCAAACTGCGCGAGCTGGAACAATTTCTTTATAAAAACCTGTATTATCATCCGCAGATTGCCGGGCAGGGAGAATCTATCCGCGGATGGCTGACGCGACTGTTCGAGAAATACAGCGCCGGGCCGGAACTGATGCCGCATTATTATCAGCACATGATTGCCGCCCAGGGATTGAAGCGGATTGTCTGCGATTATGTGTCCGGGATGACAGATCGGTATGCGATGAGTATGCAGGAGTAAATCGCCGGATATGGATCGACCCGAGCCAGACAACACCCTCGAATATCTTGCCGCCCGGCTGGAAGAGAGTTCGTCCCCGGCCTGTCCGGGACAGACCTTGCGGCATGGAATTATCCGAAGACTAATTGACTGGATGCAGAGCGGACGCATCGACAGCGCAACGGCCTTGTTTATCCATTCACATCCGGTATGGTTTTTGCCGCATCTGCCGCTGCGGCTATTGCCGGCACGCTGGCATCGTTTTGTGTGTGATCCGTCGCACTTGACCCGGCATATTCAAAGCCGGTTTCGACTGCTTCGACGACAGTTTGCCAGGATGGCCGCATTTGAACCACCCCAACAGAGGCGGTATCTGCATGTGCCTATTGTCGTGGGGCTAATCTGGGCTTTTCTAATCGGTCTGCACCAGATGCATTATCAGCGGCTTGGCATGGCACCGGCCGGGGACAATCTGTGGTACCTGAAAAGCCTCTGGGCGATTGCAGCGCCGCTGTTGTGCGGGGGATTGATTGCGGGATTTGCAGGGGGAGTACGGCTATCCGGAAAAATCATGATGGCCATGCTGGGCGGATTTGTAACAGCTATTGTGTATAGTATCGGGGCGTTTTATCTTGAAAAAACCTGGCGGCAGGATTATACGCCATCGCTGATCGCACCGCTGGCAGTCAGGCTGCTTGTTTTTATTCCACTGTCGGGGTTGTCGGCGGCGATATATGAATATATTCTATTTATCCTGCGGTCCAAAGCGGGCCGGCTGCCGGGGCGGGAGTAATTATCTTGCGTAATCAGACAGAATATTATCAAATAAATTTATGCATATATAAGGATTCTTGATGAATCGATTGTGGACAAGCTGTTTAGGGCTGGGATTGCTGCCGGGAGCGCCTGGAACATGGGGGTCGTTGTTTCCGGCGGTACTATTCATGGCGGCCGGGATTCTGTTTGGACCTGCCGCGGCGACCTGGACCATGGCGGCTCTGCTTGGGGCCGGATGTATCGTTTCGGTGGCGTGTTCGCCTTCAGTCATTGCACAAACCGGACGGACGGACCCGGGGCAGATTGTCAGCGATGAAGTCGCGGGGCAGGCGTTGGCATTGCTGCTGGCGCAGTGGGTTGCGCCTGTTGATTTTTGCATAATGCCCGCGTTTCTGTTTGCATTTTTTCGGTTCTTCGACATCGTCAAGCCGTGGCCGTGTAAAAAGCTGGAAAAGCTGCCGGCGGGCTGGGGGATTCTGGCCGATGACCTTGCGGCGGGATTGGCGGCGGCCGGAGTGTGGATTGGCGGACGAATGCTGGCCTACTGGAATGGTCTGCCGCAGGAAGAAGGAACCATTACGGTTGCTTCGACCCTTCTGCTGGGAGCCGTGCAGGGATTAACGGAATTTCTTCCGGTGTCGTCGGAAGGCCATCTGGTCCTGTTTCAGCATGTGCTGCCGGGCATGGATGCGGAAAATCCACAGATGATTGTATTTGACCTGGCGCTGCATCTGGGGACGGTGCTGTCTATTCTGGTTGTTTTTCGCAAAACCATCGTGAAGTTTTTTAGAGGGCTTGTGTCGGCGTTTAAATCCGGATTAAAACCAGTCGAAATGGTCCAGAAAAAGGCCCCGGTACGGCTGGTAATTCTGGGACTCATTGCTACCGTCGCAACGGGGGTATTGTATATCCTCTTTGATGATGTGCTCGAATCGGGACGCGGGATGTTTGGGCTGGGATTCTGGTGGGTGGTGTCGGCATTGTTTCTTTTCGGTGCCGATTTTCGGAAAGGCCATATCGGCCTGAAGCGGTTTGGATTTGGGGCAGCGGCTCTGATCGGGCTGGCTCAGGGGCTGGCGATACTACCCAGCATGTCTCGCAGCGGCTCGACCATCTGCACGGCCATTCTGTTGGGTATCCGGCCCCGGTGGGCTGTGGAATTCAGCTTTTTGATTTCAATTCCGGCCATCCTGGGCGGGGCCGCAATAAAAGCAATACAAAACATAGAATACCTGAATAGCGTCAATTTCCCCCTCATACCCACACTGGCAGGGATGATTGCATCCTGTGTCGTCGGTATTTTTGCATTGAAAATACTGATTGCAGTGTCTCGGAAACGTAATTTGAAAATTTTTGCTTTGTATTGTCTGATTCTGGCGATGATGACTTTTGTTTCTCTCGTGTAATATAAAGCTATTCTTTATCCGCATATTCTTATAAAATTAAAAACTTGCTTGTCTCCACACGAATAAATCTTGTAAAACAGCTTAATTTATGAGAAAATGATTTGTTGATTGTGTGATTGTTTTTGGAGATAAAAGAATGACCAATAGTTTTGGGTCGTTTTGTGACGATTTTTATGTCGATTTATGCGTAAATACCCAGCTTGAGCTGCCGGCTGAGCGGGATACGGTTTTGAGTTTTTTCGAGCAATTGCGTAAGCGGTTTCCGAATATGGTTCACTTTTCCAAGCGCGACAACGGGGAGTTTTTACTGGAAGAGGAGAGACAAGGTCAAAAATATCGCTGGGTCAGCCTCGAATCGGAACGTATTACCGCCGGGTGCGCGGAACCTGAGAAGCTGGGTGAAGCGTATGCGCTGCATTGCGAAGTGCTGGAACTGATGCCCTATATGCTGGGTGTCACCTCGCTGGATGTGGATTCCATCGATGTGACCTTTACGATGGATTTTGATTACCAGGGCAATCACGATGAGGTCATTGCGGAAGCCCTGCTGGCCGGTTCAAGTTTTGGATCTCTGTTTGAAATTGGCGGGGCCAAGACCATCGGCTGCAATCCATCGGTCATTGTTTCACTCAGTGACGACTTTCGCACGCAGGCGAGGGTTGCGGTGGAATCCCGTACGAGCGTGTATGACATGAAAGCCGAGAAATTCAAACAGGATGAGCCTATCAGCCTGTACTTTACCATACGCCGCTATCCCAACCCGGCGATGTCGGCGGAGCTGATTGAATCGTATCGCCAGCAGTGCAAACTGGGCGAACAGTTGATGTTTGACCGGGTGCTGCCGTATTTCGTACAGCCTCTGGTCAGCGCGATCGCCCAGAGAAGATAATGGTTAACCAGGGAAGGAATTATCGATGAGCATCGAGGCACCTCTGAGCAAGTACCGCAAACATAATTTATTGATTGTTCTCGCCCTGCTGGCTGGGGCGGCCGGATGGTTCTGGTATGACGGTCATTACAACCCGAAATTCATCCAGGAACACACGCTTGAGAATGGCAAACCCGACAGCACCCTTTATTTCAACCAGATGAGTCCTCCGTTCATGCTGCTCGGCGCGGCGTTGCTGGCCGTTCGTTTGTGGATGATCCGGGATAGAAAAGTTGTCGCCGACGACAAGGGACTCCAGTACGACAAAATCTCCATCCAATACGATCAGATTGAAAGTATTGATAAGACACATTTCAGCACCAAAGGGTATTTTATCATCCATTATACTGAAGGCGGACAGAAAAAAGAGCTTCGCCTCAGTGATCGTGGTTTTGACAATCTGCCGGCCGTGCTGGATCTTCTCGTAGCCAAAATTACGTCATAATACATAAGGATAGACTGGATAGACAATGAATTTCTGTGTAGTAGGACTTCAGTGGGGAGACGAAGGCAAGGGTAAGGTGGTTGATATTCTTGCCGAGAAAGCGGATATTGTAGTGCGCTACGGCGGCGGCGCCAATGCGGGCCATACCGTCATCATCGGCGAGACCAAATTCGCCCTGCATCTGATGCCGTCGGGCGCGGTGCGACCCAATGCGACCTGCGTGATTGCCAACGGCGTCGTGGTGGACCCGGCGGTGCTGCTGGAGGAAATCGCGGGGCTTGAGGCGAAAAACCTCAGCCTGAAAGGCCGGCTGTGGATCAGTGCCTGTGCTCATGTGGTGCTGGATTATCACAAACAGGAAGACCGGCTGCGGGAAGAAGCCCTCGGTGCCGGTAAAATCGGCACGACGGCCCGCGGGATCGGGCCCTGTTATGCCGACAAGACCGGACGAAGTTTCGCCGTACGGATGGGGGATTTGCTGGACCCGGCGGCATTGAAACAAAAGCTTCAGAGTATTGTCGCCTACAAAAACAAGTTGTTTTCGGCATTGTACAATGCGGCGCCGATTTCCTGCGACGAAATCTATCAGAAATGCATGGACTATCGCACGAAACTGGGGCCCTATATTTGCAACACGACTGAGTTGCTGCACAACGCCATCGGCGAAGGCAAGACGATTCTTTTTGAAGGCGCCCAGGGTTCGCTGCTGGATATTGATCACGGCACGTTTCCGTTTGTAACCAGCTCCAATGCCAGTGCACTGGGGCTGGGGCCTGGCTGCGGGGTTCCACCGCAGCAGATTCAGCGATTTATCGGTGTGGTCAAGGCTTATACGACCCGCGTCGGCAGCGGGCCTTTCCCATCCGAGCAGGACAACGCCATCGGCCAGCGCATCCGCGACAAAGGCCACGAATACGGCACCACCACCGGACGGCCCCGCCGCTGCGGCTGGTTCGATGCGGTTGCAGTACGGTATTCGGCGGCCATCAGCGGAATTACGGACATCGCGATGATGCATCTGGATACGCTGGCGGGAATCGAGGAACTGAATATCTGCCATGCCTACCAGATTGACGGTAAGACGACCGACTTTTTCCCGGCCGATTCGAATCAACTGGCCAGGGCTCAGTGCATCTATCAGACCGTGCCGGGCTGGAAGGAAGATTTAAGTGGAATCTCCCGTTTTGAAGACCTGCCTCAGACGGCACAGAATTACATCAAAACTATTGAAAAAATCATCCGGGTTCCGATCAAGATGATCGGCGTCGGTCCCCGACGTACCCAGGTTATCAATCGGTAAGCACTGTGAACAGCGACTTTCAAAGCAAAAAAGAACAAGCCGCCGAACGCCTCGGTCTTGACGCGGCCGGTATTCCGCGTCATATCGCCATCATCATGGATGGCAACGGACGCTGGGCCACCGAGCGTAATCTGCCCCGCTTTCGCGGACATGAACAGGGCGCCAAGGTCGTGCAGACCATCGCCCAGTACTGCGTCGATAACGGGGTGGAATTTCTGACACTGTATTCGTTCAGTATGCAGAACTGGAAACGTCCCAAGGATGAGGTCGATTTCCTGATGCATCTTTATGTGATTTACCTGGAAGCCATTCGCCCGCAATTGATGGAAAACAATACCCGGCTGATTCATCTGGGCCGGCGCGATAAACTGCCCCAGACGGTTCTGGATGCCCTCGATGAAACCATGCGGGTAACCGGTACCAATACCGGGCTGACCATCGGGCTGGCGCTGAACTATGCCTCGCAGACCGAAATTGCGGATGCGGCGGCCAGTATTGCCCGCGACTGTCTGGCGGGGAAATTACAGCCTGAAGCAATCAACGAAAAACAGTTTGCCAGGCATCTCTATACCGCAGGCTGGCCCGAAGTCGATTTGTGTATCCGCACCAGCGGCGAGATGCGCATCAGTAATTTTCTGCTGTGGCAGATGGCCTATTCGGAATTTTATGTCACCCCGACCTACTGGCCGGACTTTACCGAAGAACTGATGGACAAAGCCATTACCGATTATTCCCAACGAAGCCGTCGATTTGGCGACGTCAAACCCACCAAGACTCAGTAATCCCTGACTGCCATGCTGAAATACCGTCTTATTTTCGGAACGTTAATGACCGCCCTGTTTATTGGGCTGATTCTGTTGGATGCCTGGCTGGATGGCACCTTGCTGGCGACGCAACAGCCAGCCGCGGTTCGGGCCACGATTTTATGCGGATTGCTTGCCCTGGTCGCCATTCCCGCCCAGCTTGAGCTGGGCAAATTGGCTCGCCAAAATGGGGCATTGATTTTTATGCCAATCGCCCTGCCGGCAACTATCTTGATGGCACTGACTTTTTACTTTAAACAATACGAAT
>JBDKVE010000061.1:0-14505 GCA_039679345.1 Anaerohalosphaeraceae bacterium | reverse complement strand
CCAGGAAAAGGAAAGATTGTCGTACTGGCCGACAAAGTCACGCATAATATCAGTCCGCTGACAACGGGAGCCTGCATTGAAGATGTTAATCATGAAGTCTATGGCGGTATCTATAGCCAGATGATTTTTGGAGAAAGCTTTGAGGAACCGTCTTTGCCTGTACCCATAAAGGGATTTTTATATGAGGGGCAGCCGCAGAAAAAAACAGCAGTGAACTATAACGGATCGGGGTGGCAGGTTCATGAGGGTATTCTTTCGGCTCCTGCCAGTAATGGAGTAAAACTGATTGCAGACGGAGTATCTCTTGTCAAAGGGCAAGTCGGTGTGGACGTCTATTTTGAAGACCGTAACTCAGGGGTGGCCGGATTCATTG
This sequence comes from Anaerohalosphaeraceae bacterium, assembly GCA_039679345.1. Classification (GTDB taxonomy): domain Bacteria; phylum Planctomycetota; class Phycisphaerae; order Sedimentisphaerales; family Anaerohalosphaeraceae; genus Anaeroglomus. Next base: position 14,132 of record JBDKVE010000061.1, on the reverse strand, counting down.
TCAAAGTCAGCGACTCTGCCGCCGGTGCGGATAACTTTAATGGATATGAAATTGCTCTGGATCCCCAAGCCAATCAACTTCTTCTTGGAAAACACCGCCACGATTGGCAGCAACTGCAGCGAGTTGATTGTCCGGTAAGGATAAAAGAGTGGATTTCTTTTCAGGTGGAATTGGACGATAACCGCATCCAGATATGGGTTGATGGAAAAAAACAGATTGATTTCAAGGACAATGATGCGCCATTAACAGGGAGCCAGATTGGTTTGAGAGCCTGGCAGCGGACGGTTCAATTTAAAAATCTGTGGGTCGATACATCCAATGGCAAACAGCAATTGCCGTTTGAACATAATGCACAGGAAGGCCAAAATAAACAGGTTAGTGGTATGTGGGAAGGGTATCAGGAAGGTGATATATCCGGGACCTTTGCCATTGAAACCGAAAACACCTTCAATGGCCGGCAAAGCCAGAAAATGGCATTCCAGTCGGACACAGGCTGCATCGGAATTGCAAACTATGGACTGAATCGTCGCGGCATGGATTTTCAAAAAGACAAAGAGTATGAAGGCGTTCTCTGGGTACGTGCCGAGAAGCCTGTTTCGTTGCAATTATCTCTGGAAGATCGGGTGGGCAAGATCATTTATGCTAAACAGGAAATATCTGTCAATCAGTCCCAATGGCAGCGTGTTGAATTTAAAATGACATCCTCTGGGCAGGATGAAAATGGTCGTTTTTGCATTTCTTTAACCAAGCCCGGTGAAGTGGTGATCGGTTATGCTTTTCTGCAGCCGGGACCCTGGGGGCGTTTTAAAGGACTGCCGGTTCGGCTGGATGTGGCCCAGGCGCTGATTGAACAGGGGGTGACTATCCTGCGGTATGGCGGCTGTATGGCCAATGCCCCCGAATATCGCTGGAAAAAGATGGTTGGGCCGAGAGACAAGCGTCCTCCTTATAAGGGATGGTGGTATACGTATTCATCCAATGGCTGGGGTATCATCGACTTTGTTGATTTCTGTGAAGCAGCGGGATTTGAATGTGTGCCGGACTTTAATATCGAAGAAGGCCCGGAGGATATGGCGGATTTTGTCGAGTATATCCATGGCGGGCCGGAGACGACATGGGGACAGAAACGCATTGCTGACGGCCATCCTAAACCCTATCGGATTAAATATATCCAGATTGGTAATGAAGAGACGGTGGATGCTCATTATCTTGAACGATTCAAACTGCTGGCCGCGGCAATCTGGTCGCGTGATCCGGAAATTATTCCGGTGGTGGGGGATTTTGCTTATAATGAACACATTTCTGATCCGGCCCAATTTGGAGGGGCTCCCCGGATTACGACGCTGGCCGCTCAGCAGGAAATCCTGCAATTTGCCAAGAAGCACAATAAGCCCGTCTGGTTTGATGTGCATATCTGGAATGATGACCCACGTGACGCGGATCAACTGGGTAAAGGATTGGGGCTTCGCAGTTTTGTTGAGGCTCTTGAAAAGATAGGTGACGGAGCAAAATTCAAGGTTTGCGTGTTTGAAGAAAATGCCAATAACCACCAGCTTCGACGTGGGCTGGGTCATGCTCACATTATCAACGAAATCCAGCGCTATGAACATGAAATGCCGATTCTCTGCGCGGCAAATTGCCTGCAGCCTGATAGACAGAATGATAACGGCTGGGACCAGGGGCTGCTGTTTCTCAATCAATCGAAAGTCTGGGGACAGTCTTCCTATTATGTGACACAGATGATTTCCCGAAACTATCAGCCGTTATGTGTGGAAAGCTATGTGGACAGCTATCAAGAATCTCTTGACGTCACAGCGTGCAAAAGTCAGGATGGTAGAGTGCTTTCACTGCGGGTTGTGAATCTGGACTGCTGGGACATCGATGCCCAAATTGAGTTGATGGATTATATCCCAGCTCATTCGGAGGCTTTGGTTGTGCAAATTAAGGGAAATCCGCAGGATACCAATACCGCCGAAAATCCAAAACGGATTGTTCCGGTCGAAGGCACCATTCAGATTCAGAATAAAAATGACAGGATACAATATGCGTTTCCAGCCTATTCGTTTACGATCATTAACTTTCAATAATGTTTTCTCCGGCCTGGATATCGTTGAGCATTCGGACCGGATTAGTCTGGATCGGACACTCCTTGTCAACTGTGGTACAAACAGAACGATATGATAGAAAGGGGATAAATTGAAATTATCTTTGGATATAAATCAGCAAATGCAATCCGAAACAAATCAGTATGAATATATTCAGCGAAAGCGTGGTAATGCAATGACATCTAAAAATTCAGTTTGTCTAAGTCCCGAAATATATGCCTATCGGGATTCGGTTCGGCAAGGCCAGCATAAGCGGTTTCGGCAGGCCGGGCTGCCGGATGTGGTGTCAGAATGTGAACAACGACAGTTGTCCTGGATCCAACGGTCGGCATTATTGACACAACGAATGTGTGAAGCGGAAAAAGTGGTCATTGAGCCGCATGAAAAGATTGTGTTTACACGGACCCTCTGCGGTGTGCCGCCCATTTACAGTCCGCAGCAGTGGAAACAGATGATTGGCGAAAGGTCCATTCATGAGTTAGGTCCTGTCAGCAACATTTGTGCCGACTGGCAGATGGTTTTGTCACAGGGATTGCTTGGGCGCAGAGCTGTGGCGCTGGAAGGAATCCAACGCTATGCTGCCCAACCGGACAAAGTTGCGGCTCTTACGGCTTCCGTGCAGACCCTGGATGCCGTGATGCAGTTGGCACAGCGTTATGCCAACCAGGCGCATGCGATAGACCGTATGGATATTGCGGAAACGCTCAAACAGGTTCCCGCCAATCCCCCCAGAACATTCCGAGAAGCACTCCAGTTTTTGCGGTTGTGTCATTCCGTGATATGGATGAGTGCACATTATCATGTTGGACTTGGACGATTTGATCAGTATATGTGGCCTTATCTGCAGTCGGATATTCAGTCTGGGTGTTTAACCTGGTCGCAGGCCGAGAATCTCCTGGCGGAATTTTTTATCGTTCTGAATAAAGACAGCGACCTGTATCCCGGCATTCAGCAGGGGGATAATGGTCAATCGTTAATGCTCGGCGGCGTTAGGCGAGATGGAAGTGACGGGGTCAATGATTTAACATGGATGGTGCTTCGAGTCGGCTGCGAATTGAGCCTTATCGACCCCAAAATCAACCTGCGAATTACTCCCGAAACGAATCTGGAATTACTGACTCTGGCCAGCGAAATGACTCGCAAAGGACTTGGGTTCCCGCAATACAGCAACGATGCGGTTGTTATCCCGGCATTGCTGGAATACGGTTATGAGCTGGAAGATGCCCGTGATTACTCGGTGGCGGCCTGCTGGGAATTCCTGATTCCGGGCAGGGGGATGGAAATCGTCAATGTCGGGGCGGTATCCATGCCCAGGGCGGTGCATGAGGCAATCTGTGAAGGGCTTGGAGTCGGGGACTCATTTGAACAGATTCAGGCCCGTGCGAAAGCCAATATTCAGCGGCAGGTTGATGCGGTTGTCAAAGAAAAGTCCAATCTGTTGTTGCCGCCTGCGCCCTATTATACGGCATTAATGACGGATTTGCTGGAACAGGGAAAAGATCTGTCACAGGGTGCCAAGTATAATAATTATGGGATTCACGGGGCCTGTGTCAGTAATGCGGCGGATGCCCTGGCGGCGATCAAGCTGCAGATCTTTGATGAGGTCCGCATCTCGCCTGAGCAACTACTGTCTGCCCTCAAGTGTGACTTTGCAGGGTATGACTCGATTCATGACCTGCTTAAAAATCAATCACCCAAAGTCGGTAACAACGATGATCGGGCCGATTCCATGATGGTCCTGTTGTTTGATTATTTTGCACAAGCCTGCCGTGCCTGTCCGGACAATGGGCGCGGCGGAAAAATCCGTCCCGGCTCCGGTTCGGCCATGTATTATGTGTGGCTGGCAAACAACAAAGAGCAATTGGGAGCGACTGCCGATGGCAGGCAAAGCGGAGAGTACTTTGGTGCCAATCTGGCTCCGGCGTTGAATGTTCAGGTTGCCGGGCCTGTCAGCGTGTTAAAGTCCTTCAGCAAAATTGATTACCGAAAAATTGTCAATGGCGGACCGATTACCATTGAATTTTCCGACAGCGTATTCAACACGCCGGATTCCGTGGAGAAGGTGGGCATGTTTGTTCGCCTGTTTGCCGGTCTTGGATGTCAGCAATTACAGCTTAACACATTAAATTCAGATATTTTAAGTGATGCAAGAGTCCACCCGGAACGACACAGAAATCTGATTGTTCGTGTCTGGGGCTGGAGCGGATATTTTTGTGAACTGTCACACGAGTACCAGGAACATATTATCAATCGTGCTAAATTTAAAATCTAAAGGAAGGGTAATTCTAATGAAACGAATGATTATTTCAATGCTGTGTGTTGTGAGTGTATGTGCAATTTGCAGTTGCGGAAAAAATCCGGATGCCTCACAGGAAACGACCATTGCATTTGTAGCCGGTGCGGCTACGGATTTCTGGACATTCGCTCAGGCCGGATGCAAAAAAGCCGAAAGTGAACTGGATTCGGTCAAGGTGGAGTTTCGGTTTACCTCTGGTGGAACGGCCGTTGAGCAGAAAAGAGTCATTGATGATTTACTGGTCAAAGGCGTGTCAGGGATGATTGTGACCCCTCTGGATCCCCAAAATCAGGCGATGATGATTGATCAGGTGGCTGCTCAGATACCGCTGGTGATTACGGATAGTGATATTCCGGGCAGCAAACGCCTCTGCTATATCGGTACGGATAATGTCGCGGCCGGACGTGAAGCCGGAAAACTCATCCAGGAACTGTTGCCCAAAGGCGGCAAGATTGTTATGTTTGTCGGTAAAACAGATGCACAAAATGCAAAAGAGCGAATCGAGGGGCTGCAGGCGGAATTGAAAGACAGCAGGGTGGAGATTCTGGATATACGAACGGATGATATCGACAGAATTCGTGCCAAGGCCAATGTGAACGATACCTTGGTGAAATATCCGGATATAGACTGTCTGGTTGGTCTATGGAGTTATAATGGCCCGATGATTTTGGCGGCGGTCAAAGATGCCGGCAAGCTCGGCAAGGTGAAGATTGTTGCATTCGATGAAGAAGAGGATGTATTGAATGGCGTCAAGGATGGCTATATCTATGGCACTGTCGTTCAACAGCCGTTTGAATTTGGTTATCAATCCGTTCAATTGCTGGCCCGCTGTCTGAAGGGAGATAAAAGCGGGATTCCGGCCAGTGGTAATATCGTGATTCCGACCAGCATTATCAAGAAAGAACAGGCGGAAAGCTATATCCAGACCATTCGGTCGCTTCGGCAGAATCCCGAAAAGAAATAGCATCGAAACGAAAGAGGTCATAACAAGGATTGTCCATGGAAATGCCGGCAATGGATAGTGAATTTGATCAACCTGTATTGAGTATGCATGGAATCCAGAAGCATTTTGCCGGGGTGCATGCCTTGCGAGGGGTTGATTTTAAGATATATGCCGCAGAGGTCGTTGCGCTGATCGGTGAAAACGGCGCCGGCAAGTCAACGTTAATGAAAATGCTGGGTGGGATCTATCAGCCGGATGCAGGCGAAATCTGCTTTAATGGCAGGACGGTCTCGATTCCCAATGTCCGACATTCCATCGAACTGGGGATCGGTTTTATCCATCAGGAACTGAATGTGATGGATAATCTGGATATTGCCGGAAATATGTATTTAGGACGGGAACCGGTCTATGGCGGTGCGTTACGGCTGATAGATAAGAAAAAAATGATTAACATGGCCAGGCCGTATCTGGAGCGTCTTGGATTCACGCTATCACCGGCCACCCCCATGAAGGAGTTGTCGATTGCCCAGCAGCAGATTGTAGAAATTGCCAAGGCCCTTTCACTGAATGCCTGTATTCTGATTATGGATGAGCCTACCTCAAGTCTGACGCAATCTGAAACACAAATGCTGTTCAAAACTATGCAGGTTCTCCGTTCAACCGGCGTCAGTATAGTTTATATTTCACACCGCCTGGGCGAAATCGAAGTGTGTGCTGACAGGGTGGTGGGACTTCGAGATGGAGCCAATTCAGGCCAATTGAGTCGGGAGGAGATTACCCATGATAATATGGTTCGATTGATGGTAGGGCGACAGATCAAAAATAATTATTGTATCCCGCAGCGAAAAACAGAAGATAAGGCACTAAAGGTAGATCGGATTAAAACCAGCGCATGGCCCAAGCATGAACTTTCATTTGAAGCATCACGTGGAGAAATTCTCGGAATTACGGGTTTGGTCGGTTCCGGGCGGACGGAACTGGCGTGCACCCTGTTTGGTGTGGATCCATCCGAAAACGGATGCATCTATCTGGATGGCCGTAAAATTCACATCCAATCCGTATCCGATGCGGTCAATCATGGAATCTACCTGGTGCCCGAAGATCGCAGGAATACCGGGCTTGTTGTTGATATGTCCGTCATGGAAAATCTGACCCTGCCGAGGATGGACTTTCATTGTCGGGCGGGAATGATTGACAGGGAAAGCGAGGTCTCGTTTGCCCAAAACCAGTGCCGGGAATCCGGAATCAAGACCGCCGCCGTTCATACCCTGGCCAAAAACCTCAGCGGCGGAAATCAGCAGAAGGTTGTATTAAGCAAGTGGCTTTCATTGAATCCGCAGGTGATGATTCTGGATGAGCCGACGCGGGGGATCGATATCGGCTCTAAAACAGAAATATACAAGACACTGCGAAAGCTTTCAGATATGGGTGTTATTGTACTGATGATCAGTTCAGATATGGAGGAGGTTCTGGGGGTCTGTGACCGTATTATGGTTATGTACGAAGGGCGGATTACCGGTATCCTGGAGCGAAAAGACTGCACCGAAGAGCGATTAATGAATCTAGCTGTGGGCAAAATAAGTGAATGCAGGAATTAAGATGCAGGACATGATATGAAAAAAACAATTGGATTATTTATAATTTTTATTCTGCTGTGTATTTTTCTGACGATTATGAACCCGCGTTTTCTTAGTGTAACCAATCTACAGAATCTGGCGCGGGTGGTTGGCATGTTTGGCATATTCAGCATCGGTGTCGGCCTGGTTATCATCACCGGAGGGATTGATTTGTCGGTTGGTTCTTTATTTGCATTCCTCGGGATAGTTCTCTATTTTCTGCTGGTTCCGTGGCATATCCCCTGGCCGCTTGCGGTGATTGTGGTGCTTGCCGCCGCATTACTCATCGGCCTGTTCCATGGATTTTTGGTCTCGAAACTGAAGATTCAGCCGTTTATTGCGACATTGTGCGGGATGCTGATTTATCGCGGCCTAGCCCAGTTCATGGCCAGTGACGCTACAAAGGGATTTGGCTACTCGGAAGGTTTTGAGCGGCTTAACCAGTTGTCCACAGGCACGCAACTTGGGGTCCCGATGCCGTTTATTTTGTTAATAGTAATAGGATTTGCAGCCTGGATCCTGCTGCATCAATCGGTTTATGGGCGTTACCTGCTGGCGGTGGGGCGGAATGAGCAGGGGGTACGCTATTCGGGCATCAATACCAATCGTATCATTCTGTTTGCTTATGTCATATCCGGTTTTCTGTCCGGAATTTCAGCCATCCTGTTGGCATTCTATTCCAATGCAATTGCCCCGTCTTCACATGGCAGCTTTTATGAACTCTACGCGATAGCCGCCGCCGTGTTGGGCGGGTGTTCACTGCGTGGTGGTGAAGGCTCGATTGTCGGTATTATTGTCGGGGCAGCCCTGTTACAAGTGCTGCAAAACCTCGTTAATTTGCTGGGCATCCCAAGTTCTCTGAACTATGCGGTTATGGGCGGGGTTATCTTGACCAGTGTAGTGATTGATCAGGTTGTAAAACGAAACAAATAAATCTTGAAATTCGATAGGGTTTAACATAGAGATAATAGGGTACGAATGTACAAGATTATGCGAAAAAAAGGATATCTATGACAAATATGGCAGCCGTAGCCAAGCTGGCAGGCGTTTCTCGCTATACGGTTTCAAAAGTACTCAACGGCATGCATGTCGCCGAAAAGACACGCAGGAAAGTAATGGAAGCCTGTGAAAAACTGCATTACAGCCGTAATCTATATGCAACCAATCTGGTGCGAAATGAAAGTTTTACCATGGGTATGGTGATATCGCAGAATTTTGACTCCTTTTTTGGTGAGATCATTGGCGCGGCTGAAAAGGAAGCCCATGTCAACGGCTATCAGTTGATTTGTCAGTGTTCGTATGGAAATGCCGAAGAAGAAGCAAAGATCATCCGGAATTTTGAATCCCTGCGGATTTGCGGGATCATTGCCGCCCCGGTAGTCAGGAATTGCAGGCTGGAACAATGGACCAGCCTGGAAGAAAGAGTGCCGGTGGTTAATTTCGACTGCTATCTAAATAAAGACAGCAACTATGTCATCAATGATAATCAACTGAGTGCGGCGCTGGTCACCGAGCATCTGCTTTCGACCGGCCGAACTCCGGCCTATCTGGGCAGCGTTCATCCCGATACCAATCTTGCGATTAAAAACCGAAAAAAAGGATATGTCGATACAATAAAGAAACATCATCTGAAACCCTCTCTTATTCCTACTTCAAACAGTGCTCAAACAGCGGATAATCAGGAATTCGGATATGAAAACCTGGTTGCCTATCTAAAAGAATCCGATGTGCCGGAGGCTTTGTTTTGTGCTACGGATCGAATTGCCATGGGAGCAATCTATGCCTTGCAGGAAAGGGGGCTTGTGGTCGGCAAGGATGTCCTGGTCGCAGGGCATGATAATCTTCACTTTAGCGGATTTATGAATCCGACCCTGACCACGGTTGCCCAACCCAAACAGGAAATGGGGACCGAATGTGTCAAATCGCTCCTGAGCCTGATTCGCTTAAAGGAATCAAAAACAGAACGAATCCAGAAAGTATTAAAACCCGAACTGATTGTCCGTCAGTCAACCATGTTTAAAAGTATTTAATGTTGTCATAAAATGGAGAAATCAATGAGGCAGTCTAAGTTTAAAATAGGTATAAATATCTTATGTGGTATGGTTCTCTGGATTAATAGTGTTGTGCCTGCCGCCACCGAGAACCATTTATTGCACCCTGTTTCAATTCAGTCTGTAACAATTGAGGATGCATTTTGGAGCCCCAGGCTGAATACCTGGAGTCAGGTCACTGTCCCGGATGTGTTAAACAAGTTTGAAAACGGGGGAGCGTTTCGCAATTTTGACCGTGCCGCCGGCCTTCTGGAGGGTAAACATGAAGGCCCGCCGTGGCATGATGGATTGATTTATGAAACAATTCTGGGCATTTCCGATTTTCTTGTGTATCACCCCGATAAGGAAATCGAAAATCGTCTGGATCAGTATATTGAGCGTATTGCCGCCGCCCAGGCAAAAGACCCGGATGGCTACGTGATGACCTATACTCAACTGGATGAACCGAACCATCGCTGGGGACTGAATGGGGGGTATGAACGCTGGCAGCATGATGTCTATAATGCCGGGGCTTTGGTGGAAGCGGGAGTTCATTATTATCGTGCCACGGGTAAAGTGAAATTACTTGAAGTGGCCGTACGCATGGCCAATCTGATGTGTGATGTGATGGGGCCGTCACCCAAAAAGAACATTGTTCCATCGCATTCGCTGCCTGAAGAAGCCCTGGTCAAGTTATATGTGCTTTTCCATGAAAATCCGGCTTTAAAAGGAAAGCTGTCTGTTGCGGTCAATGAGAGACGCTATTTAGACCTTGCCGAGTTCTGGCTCGAAAATCGCGGCAATCATTGCGGAAAACCCACCGAACAGCAGTGGAATGAAGACGAGCCGGGTTGTCAAAGCTGGATACGTTCGCAGCAATATGGCGATAGCAGACCCAGTTGGGGACCCTATGCCCAGGATCACAAATCCATCTTTCAGCAGGAGACGTTGGAAGGTCATGCCGTACGGGCAACCCTGATGTGTACGGGCCTGACTGCCGCGGCTCGGGTCAACGGCCGGGACGACTATACTGCCGCAGCAAAACGGCTGTGGGATAATATGGCCGGCAAACGTATGCACATTACCGGCGGGATGGGGGCTTTTGCCCACGATGAAAAATTCGGTGCCGATTACGTTCTGCCCAACGACGCCTATCTGGAAACCTGTGCGGCTATTGGGGCAGGTTTTTATCATCATAATATGAACCTTCTGTTCGGAGATGCTAAATACGTTGATGAACTGGAACGGGTGTTATACAACGGGGTTTTGAATGGGGTTTCGCTGTCCGGGAATCAATATTATTATCAGAATCCATTATCCACAAAGAATTATCATCGCTGGGCATGGCATGGCTGTCCATGTTGTCCGCCCATGTTTTTGAAATTTATTTCGGCAATGCCGGGCTATATTTATGCCCATGATAATGACGGTCTTTACATCAACCTGTTTGTCGGCAGTCAGGCCGAATGCTCAATAAAAGACAATCTGGTTACAGTAAGACAAAAAACAGACTATCCCTGGAAAGGTGCGATTAGCCTTACGCTGGAGCCAAAGGAAGACGCCGAATTTGCTGTCCATATTCGTATTCCGGGATGGGCGAATGGGGTAGAAAATCCATCGGGATTATACAAATCTGACCTGAAATCCAAAATAACACTCAAAGTCAATGGCAAAGAAATCGAATCACCGAGAATAACCAAAGGTTATGCCTCTATTCAGCGTCTATGGAAGAAAGGCGATACAATCGAACTGGAACTTCCCGTGGCACCTCGTCGTATCTATGCCCATCCGGAAGTTAAAGCCGACAATGGAAAGGTTGCACTGCAATCCGGCCCGCTGGTCTATTGCTTTGAACAACTGGATAATCCGAATATGACTTCTCTGGCTCTGGGGACTGATCTATCATTGCAGTTAGACTATCAATCGGGTTTGTTTGGCGGTATCAATCTGATCAAAGGCAGGGCATTCAGCCGTCAGCAGACAGGTCCGGCAAAAGAGGTTGAGTTTACGGCAATCCCATTTTTCTGTCAGGATAATCGTGAAGGCGGCGGCACCATAGAAGTGTGGCTGCCTGAAAGATGAGGCAGGATGAAGTTGCTGGCATGAAAGGAATTATATTTGACATCAAAGAATTCGCCCTCAATGATGGGCCGGGTATCCGCACGACCGTGTTCATGAAGGGATGCCCGTTGCGTTGTCAATGGTGTCACAATCCGGAAGGCCTTCAGCCCGCACCCCAACGGATGGTTTCCGCGGGAGGAAGTCGAATAGTCGGACAGGAATACGATGCCGTTTCTCTGGCGGCTATTCTCAAAAAGAACAAGGATGTTTTTTGTCAAACAGATGGGGGGGTGACATTTTCCGGCGGCGAACCGCTGATGCAGGCCGAGTTTATTGTGGAAGTAATGGAACATCTTGATAGTATTCATATTCTTCTGGATACGTCGGGGTATGCTGCCAGGGCCGATTTTATAAGAGTTGCTTCGTGCGTCCAACATGTGTTCTATGATTTAAAATTGATGAATCCCGCAGAACACCTGCAATGGACGGGCAAAGAAAATGGTCCTATTCTTCAGAATTTACTGCTTTTGGATGAACTTAAAACTCCTTATACGATTCGTGTTCCATTAATTCCTTCGATTACCGCTACCCGCGAAAACCTCGAACAAATGGCCGCATTTGTCAAGCAATTGAAAAATCCCCGGGAGATTAATCTGTTGCCCTACAATGTTCTGGCCGGGGGGAAATATGAATCTGTTGGAATGAAGTACAAACTTGACATTGCTTCGTCCTCTGCGCAACAAGAGAATCTGTTATCCTTTTTTTCAACCACCGAAGTTCCCGTTCGGATTTTAGGCGCTTCAAGCAAGCAATAAGCATCTCAGATTCAACTCAAGGTGTTTAATGTTCTCGCATGGTCAGCACAGGAAGACAGATCCGTGTCGCGCCATCGCCAGTAAATCCCTGTCCAAAACACTTGCCAAGATTATTCCTGTCGATTACACTGGGGGTGGTTTTAATGAACCTGATAATGGTAATTGTTGGAGAACTTCATGAAATTCCGCGATGTTGCACTTGTACTGATGTCTATCGTTTTAAGCAGCACCATTCTGGCCGCCAATGATCTGGCCGGGCGGGTCGAATCAGCCCTCACGCGGGCCGGCAGCAATATCACCCAGCTCCGTAATGCCCTTGACGAAATCCCTGACAGTCAACGCGAAGGCATGCAATTTCTGATTGCCTATATGCCCGAGCATGATCTGCAAAGCCTCTCGGCGGAGTTTCTGCTCAGTCATGTGCAATGTGCTTATCGTGCCTGGAACGAAGCGCCGTGGAAAGAACGCATCCCCAAAGAACTCTTTCTCAATGATATCCTGCCGTATGCCAGTATTAACGAACGTCGTGACGATTGGCGGGCGGATTTCTATCAGCGATTCAAGCCGCTGATAGCTCAAGCCAAATCGCCTTCCGAAGCGGCGATCATACTCAACCGGGAAATCTTCAAAATGCTGAAGGTACAGTTCTCCCGTCAGCGGCCCAAAGCGGACCAAAGCCCCTACGAGACGATTAACGCGGGTACTGCATCGTGTACGGGTCTGTCGGTGCTGCTGATTGATGCCTGTCGGGCGGTGGGTGTGCCGGCTCGACTGGCAGGGACTCCATTATGGACGGACAAAAGCGGAAATCATACCTGGGTGGAAATTTGGGACGGCCGATGGCACTACACCGGAGCCAGCGAACCGGCCGGTGATGCTCTGGATCAGGCATGGTTCACCGCCAAGGCTGTGACCGCTCAGCGGGATCACCGACTCCATGCGATTTATGCGGTAAGCTATCAGCACACCGATCAGAAGTTTCCATTGGTATGGGATCCTGATATTGATTATGTTTATGCGGTCAATGTGACCGACCGATATGCTGAACCACAGAAAGACGCTCAGGAACAAACGAATAATTCTCAGAAGGATTCACACTTTGATGTCGAAGCGTCACTGCATGCAGTGGATCAGTTGAAGACATATCTGCAGACGCCTCAGCCGGACCGGTTGCCGCTGTCTGAGCGGTTATTTGCACAAGTCCCGTTAACCCAAAAAGATGCCCGGCAGGCCCAGGACCTGCTTTGGGCCGATCATATTGAATACATCAGAAAAACCCGCACCGATGAGATGACGTCCCGCCAGTTGACCATGGACGGCTTGACGATGCCCTTTTTCTTCAGTGTTACCGGCGATAAGCCACAAGATGGCCGCAGCCTGTACATTTCGCTGCATGGCGGGGGAGGTGCCCCCAAACAGGCCAATGACAGCCAATGGGACAACCAGAAAAAACTCTATAAGATTCCGGAAGGCGTCTATCTGGCCCCTCGTGCACCCAACGATGCCTGGGATATGTGGCATCAGGGACACATCGATGGGATGTTTGACAGGCTGATCGAAAATCTGATTGTGTTTGAGGATGTCAACCCCAATCGTGTGTACCTGCTGGGTTATTCAGCCGGCGGAGATGGCGTGTATCGGCTGGCTCCGCGGATGGCGGACCGCTGGGCCGCGGCATCGATGATGGCGGGGCATCCCGGCGAAGCCTCCGCGGTCAATCTGTACAATACGCCATTTACAATCCATGTGGGTGAGAATGACACTCCTTATAACCGCAACAGGGTTGCCGTCGAGTGGGGCCAAAAACTCGACGAGCTGAAGAAAAATGAACCCAATGGGTATGTCCACTGGACCGAGATTCACAAAGGCAAGGGACACTGGATGGATAACGGAGCCGGTGAAGCAATACCGTGGATGGCTCAGTACACACGCGATCCGCTGCCCAGACAGATCATCTGGCGGCAGGATAAACATCAACGTTTTTATTGGCTGGCCGTCGAACAACTCCAGCCCGCGGCGGTCGTCCGGGCCTCCCTGAATGCCCAGGAGGTCAACCTGCAAACGGAGGAGCTGGACGAGTTGATCATTCGATTCAACGACAGCATGCTGAATCTGGATGAACAGGTCCGCATCACTGCCAGGGGGAAAGAACTCTTCAAAGGCCATTTGAACCGAACCATAGCGACGCTGGCTAAAACTCTGGCTGAGCGTGGAGACCAAACTTTAATTTTCAGCAGTGAGCAGCGGGTCAGGTGTAAGCAATAAA
>JBDKVE010000060.1:0-38746 GCA_039679345.1 Anaerohalosphaeraceae bacterium | reverse complement strand
CGTACCATCGAGCGTTTGCACCGGCTGCATGTCAATATGGTCAGCATCGGTGTCCAGAGTTTTCAACCATCGTTGTTACAGTATCTGGGCCGCAATACCAGCGCCGAGCATCTTGAGTCGGTGATTCAGCGGCTTTTACAGGCCGGATTCGATTCGGTCAATCTCGATTTTATCTTCGCCATCCCCGGCCAGACCGATCAGCAGTTGCATCAGGACCTCGACAAAGCCGTCCAGTTGGGCGCCGATCAAGTCACCCTGTATCCGTTGTTTTCATTTCCATATTCGAGCGTACAGAATTACAGGCGACATCGCAAAGTGGCCCCGCCGCGTCTGTGGCAGGAACGGCGGCAGTTCAAACAAATCAAGACCTTTTTCGACCGGGCCGGATTCGTGCGGTCCAGCATCTGGAGCTTTCGGAAAAACCACACGCCGCGCTATTCGTCCGCGACGCGTTCCAATTATATCGGCATCGGCTCCGGCGCCGGCAGCCATTTGCCATGGGGCTTTACGCTGAACACCTTCGATATGGCCGCCTACCACGCCCGGCTGGAATCCGGCCAGTACCCCACAGCACTGGGCATCGCGTTTACCCCGGCCATGCACCAGTATTTCTGGCTCTATTGGCGCCTGTATGATACGACCGTCAGCCGCCGGGCATTCTGGACGATGTTCGATCCGGCCGACCCCAAAATCAACCGCCTGTTATGGATGCTGCGAAAGGCCGGTATTCTGGACCAGACCGACGACCTCTATCGATTGCACGACAGCGGCGCATTCTGGATTCACCTGCTGCAAAACAGGCTGCTGCTGGAGTATATCAACACCGTCTGGACGGAGGCAAAACGGACGGCTTTTCCGGAACGGATTCGCTTTTAGGGAGTCGCAGGCGAGATAATACAACTAAAACATCGACTTGAACAGGAGGCAGCTATGACAACCAATCTGTGGCGTTATCGACTGGCGGGTGCGGCAGGGGGACTGATGCTGGCGGCGGGCAATCTGGTCGGGCCGCTGTGTCTTGTGCAGCTTGGGGCGTTGGTCCCGCTGCTGGTTCTGTTTGCTCGCGATAAAAAAATCGCCCCCGCGGTGCTGGCGGGCTTTTACATGGGCCTGACCTTTGCCTTGCCGCAAATGATTTATCTCTGTATGCCCTTGCCGGTCACGGTGATTCTATTAGTCGAATTTATTGTCCTGCTGGTGATGCTGATGATGCTGGCCTGCTGGGCGATGCGCGGCGGCACCGTCCTGGGCTGCTTTGCCTTCGGCGCCGCATGGTTCCTGCTGGACTGGCTCAACTATACCGCCATCCCCATCTGGGGCATGGCCCAGTCGTTAGCTCGAAGCTGGACGACATTTCCATTCCTCATCGGCTTCATCTCCATCACCGGCATCAGCGGCGTCGTATTCGTCGTAGGCACCGTGCAGGCCCTTATCGCACACAGCATCGCCGCCCCGGCCCGTCGCAAAGTATTCCTGTCCGCACTGGCCGCAATGCTGCTGCTGATTACTATCCTTAATAGCCTTGCATTTTTTGAGAAGCCCAGTGGTGAAATGCGCATCGCCGCCGCAGGCTGGATCTTCGACGACCGCAGTAAGACCGACGACCCGCACAGCGAAGACGGCTTTCGCGAGGTCTTCGCCGACCCCGCCGCCCGTGCCGCCGCCGACGGCGCCCGCATCTTCACCACCGGCGAGATGGGCTTCTATATCGCCGACCACAACCGCGCCGAATGGTTCGACCGCTTCGCTGCCATCGCCCGCGACAATCACTTGGCCCTGGTCGTCGGCTACTTCAACATCACCGCCGATGAAAACCGAATGTTCTTTATGAATTCCCAGGGAAACGTCGTCGCCGAATACACCAAAAGCCATCTGACACCCCTTGAGCCGGGCAAAAAAGGTACCGGCGACCTGAAGACCATGGAGGTGGATGGCATCCCCATCGGCGGCATGATCTGTCAGGATGATAACTTCAGCGCCCTGACCCGCCGTTACGGCCGGAACAAAACGCCGCTGATTTTCTGCCCGACCGCCGACTGGTGGACGATCAAAAATGCCCACATGCAGGCCGTCCGCGCCCGCGCCATCGAGTGCCGTTATGCCATCGCCCGCGGCGCCGCCAACGGCATCTCCGCCATCATCGACCCCTCCGGCCGCATCTTAGCCAAACGCGACCACTACGCCGACGGCGCAGGATACGTCATCGCCGACGTCCCGCTGGTTGACAACGTCACCCCCTTCGCCCGCTTCGGCCACATACCGATGGTGATTGTGTCTGCGGCGCTCCTTTTTATGTATGTCGTTCGTGCCCCGACGAAACAAAGCGAGTAACTTATTTTACCATTGACGACGCAGACCCTCTCTGCTACGCTGTTGCTCAAACATAGTCAGGGAGAATATAACGATGGAACAGCCGACGCAACTGGACTTCTGGGAACTCCAGAAAGCATTACTGCCGCGAAAAATATGGACCTTCCAGGTCATACACATGACATTATTTATCGGGGCCACCCTGTTTCTGGGCGTCATCCTGTACGCAATATGGATTCGCCCCTCTTCAGACCTTCCCTCCAGTGATGACCGGTTGACCCTGACTCTCTTGTCCGCGGTGCATGTCGTCAACGCCGTCATCTCGTATATCGTGATCTCGCTGATCAGTAACTATATCACCAACCCGCGCAATCTGCATAAAATAGGAATAGCATCAAAGCAAACCCAAACGGACGAAGACAAATACATTGCTGTTCTTTTCACCGCCTACATCATACGAGCCGCTGTTTTAGAAGGTTCCGCCTTGTTCGGAATGATTATCTGCATGCTCGCGTATCTGGACGGCTCTCATCGTAATCCGCCCGTGTACTGGCTCAATCTGTGCACCTATTTTTGCTTTGCGGTTTTTTTTGTCTGGGCGTTCCCCACCAAAGACAGGCTCGAATCGCTGTTCCGAAAAAAATGCGGCCATGCATATCAGTCAGAAAAGATGGCCTCCTCCGCCCTGACCAGAGATTACAAATAACAGGTCAATGGCGTCGAATAGGAACCGCATAAAGTCTATAAGCAAAGATGCGGCAACAGCTCGCCCGGATGAATAACAATAGCCGGAGGGTGGCATGGTCAAGCTTTGCTTGGCCATGGAGCGTGTTCAATATCCCAAACCCCAACATAGCGACATAAAGCCTTTTTTGCAGAGCCATTGGAATGTAGTCCCAACTCTTCACGCCAGCGTCCGCTGCTCTGCCCCGCAGGTCCACTGGTCATGCACCGCAATAATCTTCTGAATCACCGCCTCTGTTGCCGGCCCGCCAAATTCCCGCACCATCCGGCAGGTCGTATAACCCGCCGCGGCCCGCTGATAATTCCGTTCCCATTCGCGATACGCCCGCTCCTCCTCGGCATTCCTCCAGGGGTATGTCATCTTCGGCCGGCGACAATTGCATCGCCACGGCTTGGGCGTCAACCTCGCCCGGAAGCACTCCTGCTTAAAGGTCAGCCGCCGATAAAGCTGATCGGACCCCAGCTCGTCAAGCAGCCGCGTGGTCGCCTCGGAGGTCGGCTCATAAAATTGATGCGTCAACAGCAGTCGATATCCCGCACACGTCCGATACAGCCGAAACCGGCTCTGCGAATTCCGCCGGGCCCAGTCCTCGATGTCCTGCCCAACCCGGTCTTCGATTTCCGTTTGCTTGGCCTGCCGCTTGTCCGGCCGGAACATCCACACCACCCGCTCCTTGATCCCCGCAGGCCGCGCCGCCGGAAAATCTACATCCACAAACGCCACCCGCGCCGTATTCAGCACCAGCACCCCATAGCGATTCCGCGTAATCAGCCCAATCGACTCCCCATCATGTGTCAGGGTCTCGATGATTTCCTCCCGCACCGGACGATCAAGATAATCCTCGTAGGTCGTGGGCTTCTCGCCGCCGGTAAGCAGCGTAAAGAGCTTCTCCGCCCGCCGCAGCGCATCGGCCTTCGCCTCATCCATCGACCCAAACGACCACCCATACGCCGCAAACGTATGCGTCCTCCCTTTTTTGTCCGTCCCCGAAAACGTCTCCCTCGCCCAGTACGGTGCTATCTTCATATCCTGCTCCCTTTCCAAAAAAGCCCATATTTCCTTTTCCTGCATCCGATCTATAAAAACGACAATGACTATCTTATCCGTTCAGATATTACTGTCAAGGATGCTTTGAGACCAATATTATGATCCACAAGCTATCAGCCATATAAATGTAAGGGTGGTATTGTAATTTCAGGCGGACTCTGATAGGATTGTTGAAATAGAATATGATTTTATACTGATCCTGGATGAAATTGTCCGCCTGAGGCGCGGCTAAGTACCGTATCAATTCATTCTGTGGCCATCCTCGCGGCAAAATGATACTTGTTAAGTATATCAGGAATGAGAAACGGGAGGATTTCATGAGCGATTTCAAAGACTATTACGACAAAGTGGCAAAAGAAGGGCATAGCCCTCACGCAGCGTCCGCTGCCTCGAAAGATTCTTTCACAAAGAGCCTGTCCATCGGATATTCCGAACAGGAATTGCATAGCGTTCCCGAAGGGGCGGTGATGGGCATGGGCTGCGGCAATCCCGTTGCGCTGGCAAAGCTGCAGCCGGGCCAAACGGTTCTGGATATCGGCTGCGGCGGGGGATTGGACGTTTTTCTTGCCGCCCGTATAGTCGGCAGACAGGGGCATGTCATTGGCCTGGATGGAAGCTGCGATATGCTGGCTCGTGCAAAGGCCGGCGCTGCCGAGGGGGACTATCAAAATATTGAATTTCTTCTGGGCGACCTGGAAAACATCCCGCTCAAAGATAATTCGGTCGATGTCGTGATTAGCAACTGCGTTATCAATCACGCCGCCGATAAGGTCAGGGCATTCCGGGAAATACTGCGATGCCTCAAACCCGGCGGCCGGATGCTGATATCCGACCTGGTCATTGAGGGCACCTTCAGTGAAGATGTTCTGCGGGATGAAATCTGGGGAGCATGGATTGCCAACGCTCTCGCAAAACAGGAATACCTCAAAGCAATCGACTCAGCCGGTTTCAGGGAGCTTGTCATCGTGTCTGAGACGCAGTTTGCCATGTCCGAAGCAGATCCTCGCCTGAAAGGAAAAATCCATAGCCTGAACATAGAAGCCTGCAAGTGATGGCGAATGTGAGTGTGAAATACGAGTATTGTTTCGAAGCACAGATGTTTCATAAGCCTTTGTCGATCGTATTTATTGCTACATAAAGGCTATATCCTACGTCAATAATATCTTCCGAATCATGGGATGAGAGAAATAGCTTTCCATCCTGACTTCGTTCTTTTACCATCAGGTATTGATCGTTGTCTGATTCTGCCAATACATAATAATTCCCCTGAGGCAAAACAATATGTTTGATCTTATCCATGCTTGATACCTTCCAATTCCTAACAACAGTCTCGTTGCTGGCTGAAAGACTATTCAGATAATCGTTTGGAAATGTAGTTTCCATCGGGTGTAAATGCGACTTCAAAACCTTATCTGACCGAGCAGATATTTCTTCCGTAATGGAGGACGTTCTATAAGGAACTGGATAATTCACTGTTACCTCAAGCTTGGTCGGATTAAATTTCTTAAGATACTTATTAGGAGTTCGGTTAAAGGTCAGAGAAAATAAGTAACCGTTAACAACCCAAGCATTAATCCTGAAAACCTCATTGTCAAGCTGTATTACAAGCGAAGCATAATTATACTCTTCGATGTCAATTGGCATACGAATAGAAGGATTTTTAAACACTTTTTTATTCTTTATCGAGTAGAGGTTGACTTCTTTTGACTCAGTATGTCGTTGTACGAGATTGACTTCCTTGATCTGAGCTGCCAAAAGTGGCTTCAATAGGTCTGGGGAGTTTTCTATGATTGCATCTAATATGTTCTGTTCAAGCGGATAAAATTTATGAAATATCGAATAAAGCCACATGCAAACCTCCTTTGTTGTTTTTTTCTACATCTTAAGAAGAGAGAAACCATCACGGTTGCGATGTTTGCAGGACACCGTCATCATCCAGTTTCACATCGAACAACTCAAGAAAATTCTTCTTTTGAGTCTTGTATTCCTCCGAGTTGGGATGATCCGCAATCTGCCGGTCATACTCCGCCCCCGCATTGCGGATGAGGTTGACAAAAACAGCCTGATCTCCCTTGGTCACATTACAGTCGCTTCCTTTTCGCAAAGCCCTTTTTACGATAAAAAATCCTGTAAATCCTGTCAAAAAATCTTTAAATCACCAATCGAAATTATCTTTTGAAAATAGAAAATAGAAAATTTCTCCTAATCATCAATCATCAATCAAAAATCGTCAATTCTTACTCGCCGCCTCCGCAGTCGTCTTGACCGCCGGGAACACCTTCACCCCCGCCAGCGCCGCAATCTTCTGCGGAATCTCCGTATTATCCTGCACCCCGGCAAAAGCCCTCGAGCCCGGCCCAAAGGCATACAGCGGCACATCGGCACCGCTGTGGCCTTTACTGTGCCAATCCGCTTTGAATCGGGTCGGCTGAGAACTGCTGGCCCGCAGTTGCAGGCCGCCGGTCTCATGGTCGGCGGTGACAATCACCAGCGTATGCCGATCCTTCATCGCAAACTCAACCACATTCCTGACCGCCATATCAAACAGCAGCGTCTGGCGAATACTGTTGTCGGTGTCGTTATCGTGTCCAGCCCAGTCAATCTGGCTGCCTTCAACCATCATGAAAAATTTCGGCTTCGGCGCAAACCATTCCCTGCCGGGTTTGTTCAGCAGCGAAATCGCCTTGGCCGCCATCTCCGCCAGCATCGGCTCCGGCCGAAGTGTCTTTAATCCGTCATCAGCGAATAATCCCAGCACGGGCCCCTCGGTCAACTGCTCCATCTGTTCTTTCGAATAAGCCACCGCATAGCCATACCCTCTGGCCTGCTCGATCAGATTCTGATTGTCTTTGCGCGTCCCTCCGTTGAGGCCGTCCGGCAGCCAGTGTTTCCGGCCGCCCCCAAACATCACCCCGATACGGTTTTCCAGCAACTGTACCGCAATGTCGGCCTCGCTGCCGCGCGAGGCAACGTGTGATCCAAACGATGCCGGCGTGGCGTGGCTGATCGTCGAAGTCACCACCAGCCCCGTTCGCCAGCCCTTCAGGGCCAGTGCCTCCAGAATACTGTGGTGAGTGACGCCGTCCTTATTCATGCCGATAGTCCCGTTGTTGGTCTTGACGCCGCAGGCCAGTGCTGTCCCCGCCGCCGCCGAATCCGTTACGGCGTTATTGCCCGAAAACGTTCGCACAGCCCCCATGACCGGCAGCTTCTCCATCCAGAGTTTCTTTTTCAATCCCACCCCGGCCTGTCGTGCCAGACCAACTTCATTAAATCCCATCCCGTCCCCGATGCACACAATCACCTTTTCAATCGCACCGGTTTCGATATTGTCCAGCGTCGTGCAATCCCCCGGCCCCTCGTAAAACGAAAGATCCGTCGGGTCCCCCTGGGCTTTCGGATAGACAAACGTCTCCGCCCAGACCGAGGAACAAACGGTGAATGAAACAAAACATACCACAAAACAAAATGCTGCAAACGTCTTCATCATAGATCCTTATTTGTCGATAGTGTTTCTTAACAACAGGCCATTGTCTGTTTTCTATAATCGTAATGGAGATTGGTTAGCGAAAGATGAGCAATTAACCTTTGGCCTTGGCGTACCAGTCGGGATCGCTGGCCAGCTTCTGTTTGGCCTCGGTGGTCATCATCTCAAACGCCGGATGCGAACTGTCCCACGCCCGCTCCGCAAACGGTGTCTTGCGCATTTTGTCCACCTCAACCGCTGCATCGCGGAAATAAGACCCGTAGATATGCAGCGAGTCGCTGATATCCACATACCGCCCCACACGAACCAATTTTTTGATTTTCTTGGCAATCTTTTCGGCAATAATCCGCTGCATATCCGTCAAAGCGTAGGCATTCATAAACCATGCCTTGTACAAATCACGACTGCGCCAGTGTGTATTCATGTTCAGCGAATACGCCCCATCCGGCTGTTCCACCAGCCGGCACCAGACTCGCTGCAAGCACGGCGGATCCTCGGTCTGCGGGTCCGCCGTCGGCATCCAGGTTATCGCCTGGGCTCGCCGGGTGTGGCTGCACTCGGCCAGCGCATCGATAATATAATCGACCTGGTTGACCCGCTTAAAGGGCTTTGGTGTATTCGCATCCCGGAGGTTTTCCACCGGGGTATAGGCAAACAGCCGTTCATGGTACGTATACGTCCACTTTCCCGCCGCCGGGACAATCCAGTGGTCGTGAATCCCGTCCAGCACTTCCTGCCGATACGACTCCAGTTCTTCCGGCCCGCCGGGGAAATTTTTGTGTATCCGCGGCTCTGCAAACGGATTTTCCACAGTGATCATCACCGTGGCATCCTTGCTCGGCGGGTCGCCGGGCTTGTCATATTGCGTCTTGATGGTCATGCCGTTATCCCATACCGCCAATACGGCCTTTTCCCATGCTTCCGGCAAACACCTTGCTGTAACTGCCAGGGTCGGCAATTCAAAGATGGTTGTTTCATTTTTCATAGTATTCTATACTCAATACCGTTGGTTAACGGTTCGGTTTTAAATGCTTGTTTTATTTACCATAATGGATATTTATAATCCAAGTTCTTCATCGGTAATAATGTATCTGGAACGCTGATTTTCCGGAATTTTCCGCAAAAGCTGCCTTGCCTCTTCCGCATACTTTGAGCCGGGGTATTTTTTTATAATTTCTCTGCAATTTTCAACCCCATTCTTATAAGTTGTCACACGCCGCTGACCTGCCTTCATAAAAAGATCGCGGGTTACACTCAGTTGTCTTTCCGCGGCAATTTCGTCTTCCTCGGACAATTCTTTGAATTGCGATTGCGTTTGCGAGCCGGTGGTGATCGGAGCCGTAGGAGCAACCGGCGGCTTGGGCTGGACGGTTGGCGTTACTTTCGGTAGTGAATTGCTGTCGGTCAGCGTCGATTTCTTCAATAAATTGGGATCAACAGCAATTGCAGGCAGTTCCGGCTGACCTTCAATCGTTGTAAATGTGCTGAATCCATTAGAGGCGACTTTTCCCATCAGCATCGGGGCAATAATTCCCGTTGCCGGCCCCGCATAGCGAATCGTGCCTTCCTTATCGGTTATAACCAGTACCGGCCTTCGTGCCTGCAAAATTCCCAGCTCGATAGGCATTTTTTGCTGCTGGTCGGATGCCATCACCACCGCCCAGGGCCAGGGACGTTTGACGGATTCGTCGATTAATTTTTGTTTATGGTCCGCCGCATCCAGATTAATGGCCGCGAATTTCACCTGTCCAGATGCTAATCCCATCTGAAACAGTCTGGAATAGGCCATATTGGCCGCGGTGAACGGATCCCCTCCGAATCCACCGCCAAACATATCCATTCCGTAACCACCACCCATTCCAGGTTCTATCATCATCGGTTCCATCGGCTGGGGCTGCGGCTGAGTCTCGGCGGGCTGTTGCCGTTTCCGCCCCGGAATATTGGGTTCATTGGATACTGTTTTGGCTATATGTTCCTGCCAGACGATGACACACAGGGCTTCCTGCCCCGGTTCATATTTGAATGTGGTGCCATTCAGACATGTCAGATTCATTCCATCGACTTTTTGACCAATCGCATCAATCAGCAGGGCATTGATGTCAAAATTCAATTTGCCCTGCTGGATCATCTGCTGGCTGGGGTCAGGCGTTTCCATTCCCATGCCCATGCCCATTGGATCGGGATTGTTCGGATTATTGGAATTTGACCGAGCACGCTGGGGTTTTGGCTGTTTGGGCAGCATGGGCTTTCTGTCGGCCAGAATGGACATTGCCACCTGGGTAATCCATGCATCGCCGCTGGTAGCATCTGATTTACAGGCTATGGATGCATTCTTAAATGCCGTTGTGAAATCACTTTGATAATAACTGATCCATGCCTGCATCAGGCAGAACTGGGCTTTTTGTTTTTCGTCCATCTGGCCGTAATAGCGTTTGGATTCATCGAGGAGTCGCTGATTTGCGGCCACGGCGGTTGGTTCCGGCCGCTTCGATTCATTGGTTGCGGTCAAAACCGGGTCCAGTGCCTGCTGGATTTTATTAATTGCCTCTGCTATTTTTGGATCGGGGGCTTTTGTAGCGCCGGGTTCCATTTGCCCCAGGCAAGGCTGAACCGCTGCCATCAGAACAATCATCCCCAAGACCAGGTTGAATCGATTTCGAATAATCATAATAAGTCCTCCACTATAGTGATTAAAGAATCAGGCCATAATTTCCATCGGGATATAATATCAGTTCGGATGCTGTCTGAAAAGCAAAAGTTACGGAAACTAATGCAGCATCAGAAGTTCGGTGAACAGATATGGACTATTTTGCGTGTTGTGTTTCAATATATGCTCCTCCTTTTCAGTTTTCTTCCATTTCCCTTCATCATTGCGGGATTTCTCTCCCAGAGGCTCTCAAGCCTTCCCTATATATATATTCGGATTGAAACTATTTCTACTAAACAAAAATCGAAGTTTTTTAAAAATATATAAGATAAAAAGGAAATACAATATATTAATATATAACATCAGGTAGATATTAATTCTGGCGGGCATCACCATCTGCTTCCGGGGTTAAAAGATGTTTGACA
Organism: Anaerohalosphaeraceae bacterium; assembly: GCA_039679345.1. GTDB lineage: Bacteria > Planctomycetota > Phycisphaerae > Sedimentisphaerales > Anaerohalosphaeraceae > Anaeroglomus. The sequence goes on along the minus strand of JBDKVE010000060.1, from coordinate 28,085 downwards.
ATCCTGACGGGCAATCTTACTATGCCTGACGCACTCTATATAAATAGGAAAAGGTATGTTTACGGGAATCATAGAAAGTATTGGAACGGTTTTGTCGGTTATCCCGCGATCCGGGGGGATGACGCTGAAGGTCCGGCTTGGGCCGGTAGCGGAGGGGACGAAACTCGGCGATAGTATCGCGGTCAATGGGGTTTGTTTGACTGTTACGACTCTTCATGGTGATACGGCTGGTTTTGATGTCAGCGGCGAGTCGCTGAGTCGGAGCACTCTTAAACATATTCGGACGGGACAGGTCGTCAACCTCGAACGGGCAATGCAGGCGGGGGCGCGTTTTGGCGGGCATATTGTGCAGGGGCATGTTGATGGGGTTGGGAAAATAGCATCGATTGAAAAGAACGGGGATTTTGCCGTATTTACGATTGAGCCTCCCGCTGAACTGATGGCGGAGATTGTGGTCAAGGGGTCTGTGGCGCTGGATGGGATCAGCCTGACGGCGGCGTCGGTTACGGACAAGACACTGACGGTGGCGCTGATTCCGGAAACACTGGGCCGCACGACGTGGGGGCGATCCAGGGCGGGGGAGGCGGTTAACATTGAAACCGATATTCTGGTTAAAGCGATTCGCAAGCAGCTTGAAAATATTGTGCCGGCCCGTGAGGGTTTGACGGAATCCAAGCTTCGTGATCTGGGGTTTTAGAGAAAGTCATCGATGACGGATGGATCCACGACATTTGAGCCGATAGTTGGCATTACGATGGGCGACCCGGGCGGGATAGGGCCGGAGATTGTGGTCAAGGCCCTGGCCGACCCGCTGCTGCGCCGGCAGGCGAAATATATCATTTTCGGACTGGATGAGCATCTCGAATATGCGGCGGATCAACTGGAAATCGAATCCTTCTGGCTTCGGTGGCCGCACGAAAAAATCAGCCGTGACCTGCCGCGACAGGTGGTTGTCGCCGATTATGATGAGTATTCGGTTCCGTCGTGGCAGCATCAGCCTTCCCTGGTCAGCGGTCAGGCTTCGCTGCATTTCTGCATCGATGCGATTGACGCGGCCCGGGCCGGGATTCTGGATGCGGTGGTGACGGCTCCGATCAGCAAGGAAAGCTGGCACATGGCGGAAGCCCGCTGGCCGGGACATACGGAATTATTTGCCGAGCGCTGCTACAGTCAGCGCAAGGCGATGATGTTTGTGGCCGGGCCGCTGAAGCTGGCGCTGGCGACGATTCATGAGGCGTTATTTGATGTTCGCAACAAGTTTACCATCGGCTGTGTATTCGAGCCGATTGATTTGCTCAACGAGGCGCTCAAAGAATTCTTCGGGATTGGCCGTCCGCGGATTGCCGTCTGCGGATTGAATCCGCATGCCGGCGAGAACGGCCAGTTCGGTGATGAGGAGCAGCGGATTATCAGCCCGGCTATTCTGCTGGCGCAGGAGGCGGGAATTGAGTGTTATTGGCCGTTTGCAGCCGATACGCTGTTTTTGAAGGCGGCGCGCGGGGCGTACGACGGCGTGGTGGCGATGTATCACGACCAGGGGCTGATTCCGGTCAAGCTGCTGGCATTTGATAAGGCCGTTAATGTGACCATCGGGATTCCGATAATCCGCACGTCGCCGGCTCATGGGACGGCGTTTGATATTGCCGGGCGGGGAGTCGCCAGTGAAAGCAGCTTTAAGGAGGCGATTCATGTTGCCATCGAGATGGCCCGCACGCGAAAAAACGGCAAAGTGAAAGGGCATATTCATGCAGACTAAACAGGATATTGAACGGCTTCTGGCCGGTGCGGGAACTACGCCCAAGCATCGGCTGGGTCAGAATTTCCTGATTGACCTGAACCTGATGCGTCTGCTGGTGGATGAGGCGCATATTCATCAACAGGATGTGGTGCTGGAAGTCGGCCCCGGTACCGGTTCGATGACCGAGGCTCTGGCCGAGCGCGCTGGCAGGGTGGTTGCGGTGGAGTATGACCCGCCGCTGGCCCGGATTGTGTCGGTCCAGATGAAACCGTTTGCCAATGTAACGTTATTCAACCGGGATGTACTGGAAAATAAAAATGCGATTCACGCCGAGATTCTGGACGCGGTACAAAAGGCCCGGGCGGAACTGGGCGGGCGGTTATTGCTGGTGTCCAATCTGCCGTACGGGGCGGGTTCGGCGGTGATGGCCAACCTGATTACCGGGCCGGTTGTGGCCGATGCGATGGCGGTAACGGTGCAGAAGGAAGTGGCCGAGCGGATGGCGGCGCTGCCCGACCATGACGCCTACGGCACGCTGAGTATTCTGATGGCCGCCACGGGCCGGGCGCATATTTTCCGCAAGCTGCCGCCGTCGGTGTTCTGGCCGCGGCCGCAGGTGGAGTCGGCGATGGTCAGTTTTGTCCGCGACCCGCAGAAAGTGGCCCAGATTCACGATATGGATACATTCCGCAGTATCATTACATTGTTTATGGGGCATCGGCGCAAGATGCTCAAGGCCTGTGTTAAATTTGCCGACGGCGAACTGGCCAAAGTGCACGGCTGGAATGAGATTTTCACCGAAGCGTTTGTCGATCCGCATCACCGTCCTGAGCAGCTTCCGGCGGGCGATTATATCAATATCTCCAATCTTTGCTGGGAACAAATACGAAAATAGGTCTGTCATGTCACCGAAAAAAACGACTTGTCGAAAACACTTGCCGCGCGGCCTGAACATCCTCTATGAAGACGATGTGATTCTGGTGGTGCGTAAACCGGCGGGGCTGCTGACGATGGCGGCCGATAACAGCCGGAACAAGACATTGTATTATGTGCTGACCGATTATGTCCGCAAGGGCAACCCGAAATCACCGCGCCGGGTGTATATTGTGCATCGGCTCGACCAGTGGACGTCGGGGGTGCTGATCTTTGCCAAGAGCGAAGAGGCCAAGTTTGCCCTGCAGAGCAACTGGGAGCAGACGGAGAAAAAATACCTGGCGGTGGTGTGGGGGCGTCCAACGCCGGATGAGGGAACGATTACCTCGTACCTGGCTGAGAATAAGGCATTCAGGGTCTATTCGACCAGCGACCGAGCTAAAGGCAAGCTGTCGCATACGGCGTATCGCGTGATGAAGGATAACGGACGGTTCAGCCTGCTGGAAATTACGCTGCTGACGGGGCGGAAGAATCAGATTCGCGTGCATCTGGCCGACAAGGGCTGCCCGATTGTCGGGGATCGCAAATACGGGATTTCCAAGGATACTCATCGCCGGCTGGCCCTTCATGCCAAATCGGTTTCATTCAAGCATCCCGCCGACGGACGGCCGATGAGCTTTGAAACCCCGATGCCCGATGAGCTGCAGCGATTGATGAAGGCGGTCAGAGAGGCAGAGAAGGAATAAGCCGGGCGGATTGAGGCCAACTATCAGAGCCCCCTTATCCTCTAGCTACCCTGCGCAGCCAAAGCGTCTTATTGTAGGGTGCGACCTGCGGGTCGCCCACCCCACCAATCCACGCAATATCTTTTATCATAAAATCGCGCAGGGTGGATCATATCCACGCGGTTTTTTTAATATCCCTATTTATCAAATCTACTGAACAATCTTTACATACATAAGTTCCATTGACAAGGATCTTGGGGCCTGCCGCATATAAATCAGATGAACATTTCCTGACGGATCAATTTTAACATCGAAGGGAAGAACCCAATCTATTGTTGGATCTTCATATATCACCGTATCTTTCCAACCATTCGAGTCTTTATAGGCATGATAGACCTTCTTTTGATAGTCGATCCAAAACAGATGAATCTCCCCATCCTTTCCCGCTGCAAGTTTACATCGTTTGGCCTCACAATTTGAAACCTTGCATATCGAATTCCAGCCGTCTTTATCCTTAACTCGAAAAAAAACTCCCGAACTGTCAAGGGGTTTATCAAGAGGTTGTCCCATATCATTTTTCATATTGGCATTTGACCACGCACAATACAAATTCTGCCCCAAAAGTAATACGGACGGTTCTTCAAAGTATCGTATTTTTTTAGAGCCGGATTTTGTACCTTTGAATAATTCTGTGATATCGGACCAACTATGTGTCTCGAGATCAAATTGAGCATACATGACGTTCGGAGTATCCGGACCGTAATTTCTCCCTTTTATCCAGGTAACATGCACATTCTGATCTTCTGCAATGCCTTGACTATGAGAAACATACTCCCGATCCTGAAATTTCGTTTGTAAATTGTAAAATCCAGTAACTTTGCCGTCTGTTATCTGTGCCGCAAAGGGAATGTCCACAATTCCCGCATGGCCAGCAGAGGCAATACGGGGCCAAAGGGTAAATAAATTGAGATTGGATGCAGAGTATTCTCCCAGCACCAAAAATGAGTCGGGATTCTCAGTCGGCACTACGCTAATGAAATTTCTGCTGTATTCCTTTTTAAATTTCTCAGTCGAATATAAATTAACTGACAGTTTGGGATCGTCTGCAATTTTCAAATCTTCAGTAACATCATAGACCTCAAATAGATTTTGAGTTTCTCTGGAATAATTGTCATGGGTAACTAACCGGAATTTACCATTCGAAATGATCTTTGATACATTCCCCTCACAATTCCTCTCTTGTTCATACCAACTATCCTGTTGCTGAGAGAAAACAATAATCTTACTTCTCCTATAGTCATCAAAATCAATAACACTGCAGAAGGCAAGTAGAGAATGATCGCTATCCAAAAATAAACCCAAATCTGCTAAAGAGTACTGTCTGGGTAATGCTTTTAAAGATTTTGCTTGTAGCACATTATTATCTATTTGTGCTATCAACTGCCCGACAAGGACGTTAAATATCATGAGACAACATCCCATCATACATAAACGATATGAAAAATCCCTACATTTGCTCATAACATATTCCTTCATTTAGTACCTTTTAATTTTCTCCAGCTTAATTTTCCAAATATTCTATAACCCTTCGAAAGAAACGTAAAAACGCAAAAGACTCTCGGTTTCTTATTCTGCCCCGATACACATGAATTACTCTGAAATCCCCATTTTTCAAAAGGAGTTTAATCATTGTATCTTCGCGTCCTTTTTTAGCCCCTTCTAAACGATCAGGGGGAGCTATCGGCCTGGGCCCCTCAATAGAATTAATTTCTGAATAATCAATAAAAAAATCCTCCTCTTTACCTTGAGAGATAACAAATATGCCTTTGCGAGTCACAACAATAGCATCTGTTAATTGATCAGGCACATTGAAATAGACACCAAAAACTTCGTCTTTGCATTTGATATCTTGTTCAATATATCGAATAATGGAGCTCGGTAATTGATCTGCCGGTTTAAATCCCTCTAGCGGCTTAAGTGTTCTATGAACCCTGCTTTTAATCATATCCATAACTATACACCGTTCAATATAATTGTCACTGTTTCTTTGCCCACACAATTTACCAGCAGGTCGCCGACCGTGTCAACGATATAGGCTGATCTTACGTGAAATTGTCCGTTTCGGCGTGGCTAAATAGCTTTCAGCCGCAGGCTTCCAGTAATGGCATTATCACCACGGCTATGCAGGATAACCTGACTCCGTGAATATGCGCAGCATAAAAGCGGCTTGTGGCCGCCGCGGAATAATCATACCCGTTAGGCATAGACTAATGAATGCGTATGGAGCCGTTGGAAGTGTGCAGCCGGCAGTCGCCCTGACCATCGCCGATGGTGCCCCGGATGGACGCCTTGGATAGTTCTCCCTGAACCGTTATCGGTCGGTCGGAAGTGACTTTGCCGTTGCTGGTGGAAGCATCGATTTTCGCGGAAAAATTCTCCCCCGGCGTCAGCGTAATCGAACCATTGCTGGTTTCCAGGTCGATGATGGATGCGGCGGCGGTTTTGTCAAAGGTAATCTCAATATCGCCGTTGCTGCTGTGGGCATGGATGTCGTTTTGTGTATTCATACAGCGAATAGTGCCGTTGCTGGTTCGTGCATTCACCGGTCCGGCAGTGTCCGTCAGCGTGATATTGCCGTTGCTGGTACCCAAATCAATCTTCTGACTCACAGCGATGACCTGAATATTGCCGTTACTGGTTATCAGGTTCAATTTGTTCTGGTTGGGCATCGTGATATCGAAGCTGACCGAAATATGCTTTGCCAGCTCTGAATCCGGTTTTTTGATGGCAACGATCATTCCCATATCCGACAGATCAAGCACTATCTGGGTTCCATCGGCCAGCGATTGGGCCTCTTCCTGAGTGTTGCCGCGGGCGGTAATATGGGCGATTACGGTGCAGGTATTGGTATCCTGTCCTTGAACCGAGATGTTGCCGTTGCCGGTCTCAGCATCCAGCAGCAGGTTGGTTCCCATCTCGCGCGACACCGTGACGGTATTTTCGGCCTTGTGCGGCGGGGTATCACAGGAATTGCAGATAATGATACATCCACTTACCAGTAAAAGACTTGCGATGATTCCAAACGCACCTGGCTTTTTCATTTCAGAGTCCTTTTATATAGAGTTGTTTTATGAATAGACTGCCACAAATGCGATTTTTTTCAAAAATCGCCAAAATCATTGTAAATTTTATGATACCAGAGGATTTTTGTCAAAAATATCTCAACGGTTGCTTTTAAGGGGAAATCATGACTACCTTGTCGAGCAGGATGAGAAATTATGGATTTGGACGAATCTTGAAAGGATGCTGGGTCGTTGAGTCAAGGCCCAGCATCCGAAATTAGTGTAATCTATTGACTAATACTCCAGATTTTCCGTCAGCGAGAGGTCTTTAAGCCAGTCCATGGCGAACTGTACAAAGTCTTCAAGATTTTCCCGGCAATCATTGTTTGAGTCATGCACGAGGGGAGTATAGCCGCTGGGGTTTGCCTTGGCCGCCTCGCAGGCGTCAGTATATACCTGAATCTCAACGGTGTCCTGGTTTTCAAACGGCGGGACACTATTGTTCTGTGCCCACAGCTTCAGGGTATAAGTGCCGGTTATATCAAAAGACGCTGCGGTTGCTGCCGAGGATTCGTTGTCAAAGATAACATTGGCCCCGGCGGGCTGATTCACCACAGACCATAACACGCCGCCCAGAACACACTGGCATGTGACCGTTCCGTTTAAATTGACGGAGGCGGCCCCGTCATTTAGCCAGGTGAGGATGTTCGGGCCGGCGTTGACCTGCAGTTCCGGCTGGGTGGTGAATGACCATATTGGACCTTCGAACTCATTGGGGTCGTTGAGCTTAAACGAGGTGACTTTCCAGTCATATCGTGTGCTGTAATTCAGAGCCAGTGGCACGGCGGCTTCTGTTGTGTCCGGATCACCATCCAGGTTCAGATTAACCACAGGATCGACAACGATCCAGTTGGGGTCAGGAGACTCGCTGGCTCGGAAACGGAGGACGTACTTGATGGGCGAATAATCATTCGGCCTGGTCCACTTCAAATTTGTTGTCAGGGGTACGACTGTCGCGCCATCCCTCGGCACAGGATTCCTTGCCTTGACTGGGGGGGCTTCTTCGATCTGCATGCAGTTGAGGTAGCCATCATGTCCATTTGCGCCGATAAACCTGATATACAAGATATTGCCGGCCTGCGGCTCGATGTCGTTGATTATGGCCACCTTGTCCCGATTGTGTCCGGGGCTTTCCGGACCATCTGCAATATCGAGGCTGGCCGAAGCAACCATCGTGGTATAGGTGTTGTCGGTATAGACCGAATACACGGTTGTTGCATCGGCACTGTACTTGTGCGAACCGAAGAGGGTCAGGTTGTATGTTTTTGTCGGGTCCAGACCCTGAATCTCAAATGTTGATGACGTATAGAAGTCCATCGCGGCTTCTTTAATGCCCAGATTGCCCAGTGCTGCGGCATCGATGTCCGTGGCGGCAATCTGTGCCGCAGTGACAGGATTGGAGGTCACGCCAGCAGGGCCATTGTAGCTGTCGGTTCCGCCTGCGCCGTTGATGGCAAAGCCAAAGTCGATAGTCGTGGCATTGCCGTCAATGTCTTTCAATTCGGGATAGAAGGCACCGCTCCATACACTGTTCCAGTAGTGGCCGTTTGTATCGGGACTTGGCGTGGGAACTCCGCGCCAGGAGGACGCATTGCCAAAATCAATAAGAACGGTTTGGCCATATACGGGAGCCATATTGAGACCCAATGCAAGCAGCAGGGCCAAAACCGATCCTGTTATCATGTACCATCGTTTCATTGTTTTCTCCTATTTCAGGCTATCCGTTCCGACGTTTACGGGCCAGAAGTCCGCCTGCCAAAAGCAATATCAGTGTTGCCGGTTCGGGGACTTCGGTAATCTGCATGCAGTTGAGATAGCCTTCGGTTCCGGTTAAACCGCTGAACTTGACATACAGGATATTGGAAGTCTGCGGCGCCAGGCCGTTGAGTGTAGCCATCTTGTCCCGATTGTGCAGCCAGGGCATTGCGGCGTCCTGCACATCAAGCGTGGTGGAGGCGACTAGAGTTGAGAAGGTGTTGTCGGTGTAAACTGAATATACGGTGGTTGTATCCGGACTGAATTTGTGCGAACCGAAGAACATCAAATTATAGGTTTTCGTCGGGTCCAGTCCCTGAATCTCAAACGTCGAATTGACATAGTAGTCCATCGCAGCCTCGTTCACGCCCAGGTAGCCCAGCGCCCCGGCATCGATATCCGTGGCGGCAATTTCTGCTGGAGTGACCGGGTTGGAAGTCACGCCGGCCGGGCCGTTGTAGCTGTCGGTGCCGCCTGCCGAAGAAAAGCCGAAGTTGATTGTTGTGGCGCTGCCGTTCATGTCAACTAAGCCGGGATAGTATGCACCGCTCCACACGCTGTTCCAGTAGTTGCCGTTCAGGTCGGGGCTGGGTGTGTCGACTCCGCGCCATGAGACAGCGTTGCCAAAATCGAGTAGAATGGTTGTGCTGTAAGCCGGGGCAACGAGAATCAGGCCTGCAACAATCAGCACTGCCAAAACCGATACATTCTTAATGTTCCGCGTTTCCATCATCTTCTCCCATACTGAGCCTGATGCGCAGTAATTCTCGAATCCAACCCTTGGATCCGATGGCTGGGTGAGTGAGACGGCTCAATGCTCCCATCTCCGTCAACCGTTATTAACTTCCATCCATAATCGTGTTCTGCTGTCGAATCAAACAACAGGACACGACAACTTGCTAAAAACGGCTCTTATGCTGATTTCAGAATTGCTTTGCACTATCCCTGGTGCGTCAAAAGGATACACTGACAATATGAGATTTGATCAAAATGAGACATGTTCAAAATAGCACGACACCAATTACCTTCCTCACTTTGATCTGTTCGGCTATTCGATGGTTTCAATCCAGGCTGCTGAGCGGCCTTTGTTTTCTGTTACGTAAATACAAATCTATTACATATATCGCTAGATGTCAAGGATAATCATGTAATTATCGGACCATGCTCTTTCTGTGTGCCGGCACTCGGCCCCCGGAGTCTGCTTGAAATTTCCAATTCGCCGTAGCTAAGTACAGTGAAGCCAACCCCTTACTTCTGCTGCTTGCGGAATAATCAGACCCGTTGGGTGTAGAATGTGAAATACACGATTTTCAGGTTTTGTAGGCGGATCAAAAACTCAGGGCCAGCCAATTTTCCGACAGCTTATGCAAATCGAAAAGATTAATCCGGTCATCTTTGGGATTGCTGATGTCATAGGCCGGATTCCAGTTCAAATCCGCCGGGCCGCTTAGCCAGGCATACGATAACAGTTCAAAGTCGAAAAGATTAATCCTGCAATCGCCATCCAGGTCACCTGCAACCGGATTTGAGCACTCGATCTGGTCAAGCAATTTTTGAGCCTCTTTCAGTTTGTCGGCAAACAGATAATCTTCCGCAGTGTTTAGTTGGGCCATGACTGTTGGATTGCTGAGGTTGGCCTTTCGCAATGTGTAAAGCCTTATGGGCAGCCGTAAGTCCGCCGCAGTGTAGGGGAAATTCGGATCGATATGTTTTTTACGCAATGTCTGAGTGGTTTCCAGGTACATGTATCTATCTTCTTCAGTTGGCTCAATGATGGTTCCTTCACCATAATCGTTCCAGGTTATCAGTTGGACGATATCGCTGGTGCTTTGCAGGGCTCTTTCCAGGGTATATGAATAGGTGGTTCCAAATGCCGCATATTGGTCATCAATATAGCCATACGATGGGCCGGTACCCGCCTGAGCGTAAATATCATGAAATCGCGGGAACGCCCCATCAATGAAATATTGCCAATGAAATGTGTCGGCTCGATTATAAAAGCTGGTCAGATCATTGACTATCCTGGTTGAAGGGGTGGGCGATGAAGGTGTTGTTCCGGACTGGGGACCCGGCCAGTTGTATTCCCCGGTTCTCAGGGTACTCGGCAGGTCGTGATATTGCAGCGGAAAGAACTGCGGCTTGGGATTCAGACCGTTGAACAAGGTGGTCCATTCGGAGGAGGTGAAAAACTGCGGACCGAAACAAAGCAGCACCGGCCTGTTATCTATTTTCTGATAGGACGGATGATTAAAGTAATTATTCTCCAGCCACTCCATGACCTGCGCACCATGCGTAACCGCCTCATTTCTGTTTGCGAATCGATTATTTTCGAGCATGTGCTTAATCGATTGATCTTCATAGCAGATGGAAAATTCAAGCCGGGCCTTCTTGATGTAGGGGATGAAGTCGTTTGTGGCATCTCTGATCCGGCCGTAATCCCAGAAATTTTCAATCCCGTACCAGTCTGCAATCATACCGTCAATCCCCGCAAACTTCATCAAAAGCGCCTGCGATGCCAGGACATGCGGATCACGGGAGTCGTAAGGTCCAAACAGGGAGTGGTAGTGGGATGCAATCGACGTCGGCGGATTAAAGTGATTCATGGTCCAGTGCCAGCCCCAGGATCCGCTGACGGGCTTGGACTGATACCACGGCATATAATGTGCCATGATTTTTTTGGGGGTGGCAGAGGCCGAGTTGGTGCTCAACAATCCATCCGTTGAAGTCGTGACATTGGCCCAGCCAATCCGGTTCAGGCCGGACACAGACAGAACCAGCGAAACGTATAGTGTCATCCTATTTTGTTTGTTCATCAATGTCCCCAGTACTGTTCTGGTTGATAGTATGCTCTTAAGATACTGTTTAATTCTCGAAAAATCAAGATGTTATGAAATGTGCAGGGAGTGTATCCGGCGACATCCTGTTTTCATTCGAGATAAAAATGATTTTAGTCGGATATCTAACCAAACATTCTATGTCCAGTTCGTGTATATAAGAGGAATGGTTTCCTCAAAAGCAGGGTTGCTGTTTATCCCGCAAAAGGGTATGATACCGGCAGATGAGGGGATACGATGTGTCGTAAATGGATAAACAACGGATTCTTATGCAGCAGCGTTGGATTGGATGGATATTGCCGTGCCTGCTGGCAGCAGCGGGTGTGGTTTTGTTTTCAGTCTGGATATTTCGTTATGTGACGTTTTCTGTCCCGTTACGTCTAGCCGGGGCGGATCATCGTCCGTCGGCCTCAGCCGCATCCGTTGGCGGGCCGGAGAACGGAACCCTCGAAACCTTTGACGGTAAAGCCTCTGACATCACAGTGTCCTGGCCCTTTTTCCGCGGCCCTAATTATGATGGTATCAGTATAGAAAAAACACCTCTTTTGTCCGAATTTCCCGCATCAGGCCCCACAAAACTATGGCAGCTCCAACTCGGCGAAGGCTATGCCGGTGCTGTGGTTGCAGGGGGACGAGTCTATGTTATTGATTATGACATGAAGAAGCAGGCCGATGCGATTCGCTGTTTTGGCCTTGATGATGGCAAAGAAATCTGGCGCTATTCCTACCCGCTTAAAATCAAGCGTAATCACGGCATGAGCCGGACTGTCCCGGCGGTCGCGGAAGGCGTTGTGGTGACCATGGGACCGAAATGTCATGTCACTTGCCTGAAAGCGGATACGGGCGAATATCTGTGGTCGATGGATCTGGTCAAAGACTATGGCACCAAAGAGCCGCTGTGGTATGCGGGTCAATGTCCGCGTATCGATAACGGCCGAGTCATTATTGCCCCCGGTGGCAAGGCGTTGATGGTTGCGGTCGAGGCCTTGACGGGGAAAATCATCTGGCAGGCGGACAATCCCGACAAATGGCAGATGACGCATTCGTCGATCTTGAGTGCCGAGTTTGCCGGCAAGAAGATGTATGTCTATTGCGGCAGCGGCGGTGTGGCGGGAGTCGAGCAGGAAACCGGCAAAGTCTTGTGGAAAACCGACCAATGGAAAATGACCACCAACGTGCCTACGCCGGTGGATGCGGGAGAGGGGAAGATATTCTTCTCTGCCGGATACAATAAGGGCAGTATGATGCTCCAGTTGGAACAAGAGGGTGAAGTTATTGTTTCCAAAGTGCTCTTTACGCACAAGGCCAGTGTCTTTGGCGCCGACCAGCAAACCCCTGTCAATTATAAAGGATACATCTACGGCGTTCGCCCCGATAAGCAGTTGGTTTGCATGGACTTAGCCGGAAAAATCATCTGGACCAGCGGTTCGGCGAACAAATATGGACTTGGTCCCTACATTATTGCGGATGAAAAGATAATCATTCTGGATGATGAAGGCCTTTTGTCGTTAATTGAAGCCCGGCCGGACAAGTTCAGCCTCCTGACTCAAGCCAAAGTGCTGGAAGGTCACGAATGCTGGGGACCGATGGCGCTGGTGCAGGGTCGGCTGATTGTCCGCGACCTGACGACGATGGTCTGCCTGGATATTGCCGCACGATAAGTGCATTGTTTTGAAAGACTGAAACCGCTATACTCAATAGTTCGTATTGGGAGACAGAAAGTGACTCATAATAATAATACAGGAAAAATAAACACTGGGGTGGTAGTGGGCATTGTGATTGCCCTTGCAATCGTTCTTGGCATTGTTTCGGTAGTTCGTTATGACGCGACAGGCGAAAAAGGCAACGGCCTGTCAGCGGAATATCAGTATGATATCTCTGAATATGCAAAAATCCCGCCGGAGATGATTCTCTACCAGCAAGTCGGCAAAACGATCCCTACTGGCCTGAAGGCCTCGCATTCCATTGCAGTCAAGCAGGGGATTTACGTCTCGGGCGATACTAAGATTGTAAAAATAGATAATGCAGGCAAAATGGAAAAAGAGATTATTCTTGAATCTGCTCCTACTTGCCTTGTGATTGATGAAGAAGGGGTTGTGATTGTCGGGTCCAATGATGCCGTGACCATCTTTGATGAAACGGGAACCAAACGAACCCAATTTGTCGTTCCGCAGAAGAACGCTATCCTGAGTTCCATTGTCCTGAATGAAGGGCTGATTTTGTGTGCTGATGCCGCCAATGGGCTGATTTATCGTTACGATCAACAGGGCGAGCTCGTCAATATCATCGGCGAAAAAGACCCGCAAATGGAAGACCAGGAAGGGTTTATAATTCCCAGCCCGTATTTTGATATTGCGATGGCCTCGGATGGCCTGCTGCGGGTGGTGGATCCGGGACGGCATGTGATTGTCGCGTTTACGCTGGATGGTCATCGGGAATGGACCTGGGGTACGGCCTCGCCAAAAGTCGAAGGTTTCAGCGGTTGCTGCAACCCGGTTAATATTGCCATTCTGCCGGACGGGTCGTTTGTTACGGCCGAAAAAGGTCTGGTACGGGTGAAGGTGTATGATGCCGAAGGGCAGTTTGTGGGTGTGGTGGCGGGGCCTGAGCAGCTTGAATGGAAAGGCCCTTTGAAGGTTTGCGACACGCCCGACCAGTGCCAGAGTAAAGGTTTTGATGTGGCCGTCGATGAGGATGGCCGGATTTATGTTTTGGATACGGTGAAAAATGTCGTTCGCATTTTTGAAAAAAAATAATAGTGCAACGGAATCGAATCGGCGGCAGTGGATTCAGTCCGCTTTGCGATGGGCCACTGTGGGTATGATGGCCGCGGCGGTCGGCTGGCTGGGGCGACGCAACGGGATCGACCTCAATCGACAGACCTGTGGGGACCCTAAAGGTCAGGTTGGCTGTCGCGGATGTGGTCTGCTGAACAATTGCGGCCATCCGAAGGCCCTGTCATTCAAGCAGAATAGCAGAATGCAGGAAGATAAAATATGACCCAGTCCAATAAACCAGTCAATCGTCGTGATTTCCTGCGGGATGGCCTGTGGGGGGCATGTTTTGCCGGGCTTGCCGGGACGGGGGCGGTGCTGGCTTCCAAAAGCGGCCGGCAAAAGTATGTCTGGCAGATTGACCCGGCCAAGTGCACCGCCTGCGGCAACTGTGCAACATTTTGTGTCCTGCAGGAGTCGGCGGTCAAGTGCGTTCATGCCTACCAGATGTGCGGCTATTGTGATTTATGCACGGGTTACTATCGCCCGGAACCGTCGGCACTGGATACGGCCGCCGAAAATCAGCTCTGTCCGCGCGGGGCCATCATCCGGACGTATGTGGAAGACCCGTATTTTCAATACACCATTGACGAACCGCTGTGCAACGGCTGCGGCAAGTGCGTGGAAGGCTGCGGCTCATTCGGCAACGGCTCGCTGTTTTTGCAGGTGCGTCACGACCGCTGCGTCAATTGCAACGAGTGTGCGATTGCGGCGGCCTGTCCTCCGGGGGCGTTCAAACGCGTGCCCGCCGATAAGCCTTATCTGCTGAAAGGTCAGGGATGAAACGGCGCGTCGGATGGATTGGTTTGATGCTGCTGCTGTCTGTGACGGCATTGGGCGTGCAGCGGTTCCCTCCGCCTCAATTTGAGACGGGCTATCAGATTCCGCAGCCGACGACCCCGATGCCGCATCCGCTGATGCATGATGTGGTGGGCGTCGTGGTTCTTCTTGCAGCTCTGGGTGTGGCGTCCTGGCTGACATTGAGAAAACGCAGCCGTAAATGGATTGTCGGCCTGATGCTGTTTTCGCTGCTGTTTTTTGGTTTCTTCCGTCACGGATGTATCTGTTCGGTGGGGTCTATCGGCAATATCGCCCTGGCGGCATTTAATTCCGAGTACGCTTTGCCTGCGGTGGTGCTGGTGTTCTTTTTGGCGCCGCTGGTCTTTACGTTGTTTTTCGGGCGTGGATTTTGTGCGGGTGTCTGTCCGCTGGGGGCGATGCAGGATATCGTCCTGATTCGCCCGGTGCGTGTGCTGGAACCGCTGGAAGCGGCGCTGCGGCTGCTGGCGTATCTGTATCTGGCTTTTGCGGTGCTGTTTGCCGCCACCGGCAGTCTGTTTCTGATCTGCCGCTATGATCCGTTTGTGACGTTCTTTCGCTTTAATGGCAACTGGAACCTGTGGGTGCTGGGGATCAGTTTCCTGCTGATATCGCTGTTTGTGGGCAGACCCTATTGCCGGTTTCTGTGTCCCTATGGCGTGATCCTGCGGCAACTGAGCCGGATTTCACGATGGCGTGTCAAGATTACCCCGGACGAATGCATTCAATGCCGCCTGTGCGAACAGGCGTGTCCCTTCGGTGCGGTAGTCAAACCTGCCAAACCTCTGCCGCCGACCGAAACCGCCCGCAGCAAACGCACGATTGCATTCCTGATTGTGCTGCTGCCGGTATTGGCGGCCTTGGGCGGCTGGATTGGTTCGGCGATGCATCCGATGCTGGCACAGGCCCACCCGACAGTTCGGCTGGCCAATCGGCTCGATGCGGAACTGGCAGGGCTGGTCAAGGGACAGACCGATGCCAGCGAGGCCTTCAGGGCCAGCGGCCAGGATGTTCAACTGCTGCGGCTGGAGGCGGTATCCATTCGCCATCGGTTTTTGGTTGGAGGGATAATGGCTGGAATTGCGCTGGGCCTGATTGCCGGCGGCAAGCTGATCGCCTCGGCGGTCCCGGTGGTGCGGAAGGAATACGAGGCCCATCGGGCGGGCTGCTTTGCCTGCGGACGGTGTTTTGCCTATTGTCCGGTCGAACAGAAACGAAGAATCGAGCGATCTTTGCATCGAAATAAAAATGTAGGAGCTGGAAATGAATAAAATAAAATTGATGCTGTTTATCATTCTTCTGGCAGGCGGGATTTCGTGTCGTCAGGAAAGTGCCAATATATCTGAAAAGGGAAAAGCTGCAGCGCGGTCTATAGATCGCAGCCACATCGTTTATAATACACAATTTGAGTACGGTCCAATAACCGAAGAAGAATTAAATGATTTAAGAAATTATATAAACGAAAACACTTCTCCCTCTCAGGAAGTGTGGTTTGTAAGTGTATATGCAAAATTTCAGGATTATTTGCGAGCAGAAATTTATCTCAAACCTGAACAGACCAATGGACGAATACGAAAAGGGTATTATTTAAGTTATAATTCGTTTTCCAAGAAACTGCGAAATACTAAATGGTTATCTCAGGATGCTGTACAACAAAAGTTTGCTTATGTACAAGTAGCGTCGCAAGATAGCTCTTTTGACGAACAATTGGGAAAGCCCACACAGGACAGTATGTTTCCTTTTATAGTTCATGATGGGTTTTCGGATCAGGAAATAATTGAAATTGTAGATTTTGTTCGCTCCGGGCCAACCGTGAAGCCTAAGGAACAAACCATCAAACGGGCTAATTCAGGCATTGACCCCAATGACATCAAAGAAAATGATTATTCCTCGTCATTATTTACGGGCTCATATTGGTCGTCAATGTTTACGAGCCCATATACTCAAAATAGTCATCCAGTGCCAGGGGAGGCAATTCAATACGAATCAACCGAGATAATTTGGCATCCTGAAATCCATAGCAATGAACCTATTATATACATTGAACGTGATGGAGAATTCATTAACATAATGACAGGAACTAGTGAAGGCAGCGTGTCCGGCTCTGGTCAAGGCATAACAATCAAAAAGACCGATGATGGATATGAGTTAGTTAGTGTTGGAATATGGAATTCGTAAATTAACCTGACAATTCAGGCAGACTATGGAATACATTGATAATTCACAAATAAAGATGCGGCCGCTGTATCAGGGGCTGATGGGCTGTTCGGTGGTTGCGACGGCGCTGGGTGTGGTTGCCGCAGTGCTGCTGGCTGTGGCGGGGTATCAAATTCGGGTGACTGACCCGGCCCAGGCCGAAATGCTCCAAAAAATGAAAGAGCAATTGCAGACCCGTTCATCCGATGAGGCCCTGGCCGGACAAATTCGCGATCTGGATGCCCTTGTCCGCCGCAACGAATTGCGTCGCCAGCAGTTCATCCATACCGGCACGATTTATCTGGCCGGCAGTATCATTGTTGCGGCGGTCTGCTTTATTGCGGCCCGTTCGATGCTCAAGCCCGCCCCGGTTGTGCCGACAGCGGATACCTGCCCCGCCGAACAGATTCAGCGGGCGCGACAGACGCGACTGGCGGTCACGGTAACGCTTGCGGTGCTGGGTGCGGTAGGGTTGTATGAGGCTCTCATGGCCCGGCCAAAACAAGCTGAATCTCAATCCGCCGTCAAGCCGCAGCCTGCTGAGACTGTGGACTGGGCCGAAGCGGTAGCCCAGCAGTGGCCATCCTTCCGCGGGCCGTGGGGCGATGGCGTCTGCCGGATGCCGGATATCCCGGCGGTCTGGAATGAAAAAGAAAACAAAGGGATTGTCTGGAAATCCGAAGTCCCGCTGCATGGATTCAGTTCGCCAATCGTCTGGGGCGACCGGGTCTATCTGACCGGCGCGACTGCCGAGGAACAGAAATTGTTCTGTTATGATGCCAAAGACGGCAAATTGCTTTGGACCGGCCAGATCAAACCGGATGGCACGGCTGGACGGGAAGTGCCCGAGATTATGGAACAGACCGGCTATGCCGCCAATACCCCCGCGACCAACGGCAATTATGTCTGTGCCATCTTTGCCACCGGCGACATCGGCTGTTTTGATAAGGATGGCAAGGTACAATGGCAAAAGGCCCTCGGCATTCCCGAAAGTGCGTATGGCTATGCAGCGTCGCTGGCGGTGTTTGAGGATAAAGTCATTGTGCAGTTCGACCAGGGCAGCGAGGAAGGACTCAGCGAAATTCTGGCGATCCATATTACTGATGGTGCCATCGTTTGGCGCACCAAACGCCCGACGCACAATACATGGACCTCGCCGACGATGGTCAAGACGGACAAAGGCTATCAGATTCTGACTAGCGGTTCGCCGTGGGTGATGGGGTATGACCCGGCAACCGGACAAGAACTCTGGAAGGCCTCGTGCTTAGGCAGCGACATTGCACCGACGCAGATTCTGGCCGCCGGGCTGGTTGTGGCGCTTCAGCCGTATGACAAGCTCTATGCCTTCCGGCTGGATAACGCCGGCGGCGATGTGACCGAATCCGCCAAGGCGTGGGAAGGGCCGGGCGATATGCCCGATGTCGCCAGCCCGGTCAGTGACGGCAAGCTGGTCTGGACCCTGACGGTCTCAGGCGGGCTGAGCTGTTTTGATTTGGCCGACGGCAAGGAGGTCTATACGCAATCGCTGGACCTGGAATGCCATGCCTCGCCGGCCCTCGTTGGTGACAAGCTTTATATTCTGGGCCAGAACGGCCAGATGATTATCGCTCAGGCCGGGCGAACGTATCAGGAAGTGGGCCGCAGTGCCATCGATGAAGAATGTTACGCCTCGCCGGCCTTTGCCCCGGGGCGGATTTTCCTGCGTTCAACCCAGAGCCTCTATTGCATCGGGAAGGTGGATTAGTGCCGCAGTGTGATTTACAACCGATTGAGGCGATTCTGACCCGCACCGGCACCGGGCAGGAAAAGACGCTGGCCATCCTGCAGGCGATTCAGCAGCAGTACGGCTATCTGCCGACCGAGGCGATTGAGGACGTCTGCCGCCGGACGGGGCTTCGTCATGCCGACATCTGGGGTGTGGCGACCTTTTATGACCAGTTTCGCCTCACTCCGGCCGGCAAGCATACCATCCGTGTCTGCGTCGGAACCGCCTGCCACGTCAAGGGGGCTGAGCGGGTCTATGAGGCCTTTCGGCGGCAGTTACAGATTGACCCGGACAAAGACACCGACAAGGATTTTCTGTTTACCATCGAAAAGATTGCCTGCCTGGGCTGCTGCACGCTGGCGCCGGTGGTGCAGGTGGATAAAAAAGTCTATGGCCCGGTACGCCCCGAGGCTGTGCACGAAATTCTCGAAGCGACGCTGCGTGAAGGCGATGCCGAACCGACCGCACCGGGTAATGGCAAAAGGAATGCTGTCTCGGAGGCCCCGGTGGAATTGCGTATTGGTGTCGGCTCCTGTTGTGTGGCCGGCGGCAGTATGGATGTCCGCAGGGAACTGGATCAGGCCGTCGCCAAGATGGGGCTATCCGACAGTGTGGTCATTAAGCCCGTCGGGTGTGTGGGCATGTGTCATCAAACCCCGCTGGTGGAAATCGTGGATACGGCTTCCTCCAAAAACAACGGCGATATTTTATATACGAAGGTATCTGCTGCGGAGGCCGGGCGGATTGTCAAACGGCATTTCCGGCCCAAAGGACTGTGGCGCAAGCTGCGGATGGCCGCTGATGATGCCCTCGATGGATTGCTGGAAACCGAGTCCAAACCGCTGGTCCGGCGTGCCGTGCGGGATGGGGAAATCTGCACCTTTCTCGGCGGTCAGCAGCGTATCGCGACCGAATACTGCGGCCGGATCAATCCGCTGGATATGGACGAATACATGCGTCATCAGGGGTGGCAGGGCTGGCAGCAGGCCAGTCAAATAAGCCCCGATGCGATTATCGAGCGGGTTGTTGAATCCGGCCTGCGAGGGCGGGGCGGCGGCGGTTTTTCGACGGGCCGCAAATGGCAGCTTACCCGAAAGGCTCAGGGCAATCCAAAATATATTGTCTGCAATGGCGACGAGGGCGACCCCGGCGCATTCATGGACCGGATGATCCTGGAAAGCTATCCGTACCGTGTGCTGGAAGGGATGGCAATTGCCGCGCGGTCCATCGGCGCCAGAGAAGGCGTTTTGTATATCCGTGCCGAGTATCCGCTGGCAGTGCAGCGGGTTCGGGCCGCGATTGACATTTGTCACGAGCGTGGCCTGCTGGGAGACTTGAAGCTATCGATTATGGAAGGGGCCGGGGCATTTGTCTGCGGCGAGGAAACAGCGCTGCTGGCATCCATCGAAGGCAAACGCGGCATGCCGTCCCTGCGTCCGCCGTATCCTGCCGAAGAAGGCCTGTGGGGCAAACCCACCCTGATTAATAATGTTGAAACCTATGCCGCGATACCGTGGATATTCCGAAACGAACCGGGAGCGTATTCAGCTATCGGCACCGCCGGAAGCAAGGGCACTAAAGTCTTCGCACTGACCGGCAAAGTCACTCGCGGCGGGCTGATTGAAGTGCCGATGGGCATGACGATTCGCCACATCGTGGAACAAATCGGCGGCGGTGTTGCCGGGGGAGCGAAATTCAAGGCTGTCCAGATTGGCGGGCCTTCGGGCGGGTGTGTGCCCGCATCGCTGGCCGATACGCCGATTGACTATGAATCCCTGCTGTCCGTGGGGGCCATGATGGGCTCCGGCGGCATGGTTGTGCTGGATGAAAACGACTGCATGGTCGATATTGCCCGGTATTTTCTGGAATTTACCCAGGCCCAGTCTTGCGGCAAATGTACCTACTGCCGCGTCGGTACCAAGCGGATGCTGGAGATGCTGACGGATTTGTGCGAGGGCAAGCCGTGTGATTTGGAGGCGCTGGAAAATCTGGCCAGACAGATTAAGGCCGGCAGCCTGTGCGGGCTGGGCAAAACCGCGCCCAACCCGGTCTTATCGACGCTGCATTATTTCCGCGAAGAATATGAAGCCCATAAGCACGGTCGGTGTCCGGCGGGCAAGTGCAAGGGGCTGATACATTATGTGATTACTGACCAGTGTATCGGCTGTACGCTTTGTGCCCAGCGGTGCCCGGTCGGCGCGATAACGCCGGAGCCGTATCGTAAGCATCGGATTCAGCAGGAGATCTGTATTCGATGTGGAACCTGCAAAGCGGTCTGTCCGGCCAAAGCGGTGGATGTGGAATCGTAAACGATGACTCAGAATAACACTATTCAATTAACGATAGACGGCCGGCCTGTCGAGGTCCCTCGGGGGACAACGGTCCTGCAGGCGGCCGAAAAGCTGGGCATTTTGATTCCCACGATGTGCTTTAAGTCCGGCTGTACGCCTTCGACGAGTTGTATGGTCTGCATGGTGGCAATCGAAGGGTCGGGGGCGCTGATTCCTTCCTGCGGAGCGGTGGCTCTGGAGGGAATGCGGATTCGCACCGATATACCGCAGGTGGCGGCCGCCCGCCAATCGGCGATTGCCCTATTGCTTAGCGAACACGCCGGCGATTGTCAGGGGCCTTGCCAGCGGGGGTGTCCGGCCGAGATGGATATCCCGCAGATGCTGCGGCAGATTGCCTCCGGCCAACTCGACCAGGCCATCGCGACCATTAAGGCCGATATTGCCTTGCCTGCGATATTAGGACGAATCTGTCCGGCCCCCTGTGAGAAGGTGTGCCGCCGGGCCGGGCACGATGCGGCGGTATCGATTTGTCTTTTAAAACGATTTGTCGCCGATTGGGATTTGGCCTCGGGTAAACCGTATCAGCCGCAGTGCAAACCGCTGACCGGCAAAAAGGTGGCTATTGTTGGCGCCGGGCCGTGCGGGCTGGCCGCGGCGTATTATCTGGCTGCCGCAGGGGTCGCGTCGATTCTTTTCGATAAGAATTCCCAGCCGGGCGGAATGTTGACGACAATAGACAAAGCTATCTTGCCGTCGGAGGTGCTCAAGGCGGAAATCGATAACCTGCTGTCGCTGCCGGGGATTGAATTTTGCGGCAATGTTGAGATAGGCCGCACGCTTTCTTTCCAGCAGATAAGCTCGGAATTCGATGCGGTATTTGTAGCCGTGGGCAAAGCGGATGTTGGGTCTTTCGGACTTGAAGCGACGGACAGGGGAATCAAGGTGGATGCAAAAACGTATCGCATTGGCCAGACTAATGTCTTCGCCGGCGGTGAGTCCATTGGTCGTCGGCGGTTGGCCGTCCGTGCGGTTGCCGATGGCAAAGAAGCGGCGGTATCGATTGTGCAATTATTATCCGGCAAAGAGGTCACGGGCGTTCACGAACGGTTTAACAGTCGCCTGGGCCAGCTTGTTGAAGGCGAAATGCAGCAGTTTCTTGCAACTGCCCAAGCAGGCTCTCGTCGCGCAGTGCAAAAACCCAGCGATGGATTTTCTCCAGCCGATGCCGTGATTGAGTCCAGGCGATGCCTCGGCTGTGATTGCTTGAAAAAAGATATCTGCGTCCTCAGAGACCTGGCCGAACACCATCACGTGCGCCAACATACCTACAAAGGCCATCGCAAGCCCTTCACCCGCCAGACAACGCCATCCGGCCTTGTGTTTGAGCAGGGCAAGTGTATTTTATGCGGACTGTGTGTTCAGACCGCCCGCAAATATGCCAACCAGAAAGGACTTGCTTTTGCAGGCCGCGGCTTTGAGACTGAAATCGCCGTTCCTTTGCATGGATTACTGGCCGAGAGCCTGTCCGAAACCTGTGCCGACGAATGCGTCAAGATATGTCCCACGGGGGCTATTTCTCGATTGCCGTAAAGCGAGGATAAAAAGGGCGGGTCTCAAGCGGACTTGTCGGTTGATTTGCGAACAACAAGCTCACCATCCAGATAGATGGTGCGGGCTTTCTGGCCGGGTTCCTGTATCCGGCTGAACATCAAGTCCACCGCGACTTTGGCAATATCCTTGCAGGGCTGCTTATACGTCGTCAGCGGCACGCGCAGGTAATTGGCATACTTGATATCATCCACCCCCGCGACTTTTATATCGGTCGGAATCTTATAGCCCTGATCGGTCAATGTGTGCATCAGCCGTGATGCCGTTGTGTCGTTGGCACAAAGCACTCCGGGCTGGTTTGAATTATCCAGAAGCCGTTGCACGAAATCGGCATCATAGGTATCTTCAATAAAGATATCCCTGGGCGAACTGGCAATATTGGCCTCCTGCAGGGCCTGCTGATAGCCGAAGATTCGCGATTGAACCGTAGGGGCCGAATACGGCCGCGCAACGAACTTGACCGTTTTGCATCCCTGTTCCAGCAGATGCCGGGTCAGGATAAAGGCCAGTCGGAAATTATCGACCCCGACCAAATCGTATTGACTCCGCGCCGGAAACGAAACAATATCACGGTCCATCAACACCACGGGAATGCCCGCCCGGTCAAATAGGCGGACGATATTTTGATTGACCGGGTCTTTTTCGCTGGTTAATTCCAGCGGTGTGAAGAATACCCCGTCGATCCGCTGCTCAATGTAACGGTTGGCAAGCTGTTCGATATGCTCCCGTCGCATGGCGGCATCTTCCTGCATCGAGCCGCTCCAGATGAGGTTGAAATTCTTGAGTTGAGCCAGATGCGACATGTGCCCGCAGATGGATTCGAAGATTTCCGTCTCTCCCAGCCCGGGAATCAGCAGGCCGAAATTGTTCAGGTCTGATTTGGATTGCTGCCGAACAAAGGTTCCGATTCCGCTGGTGCGTTCAATCAGCCCTTCTTTCCGCAGCATGTCGAGGGCTTTGGCAATCGTTGGCCGGGACAGGCCATACTGCTCGGCCAGTTCAATCTCAGTCGGCAGTTTCTGCTCATTTTTATAGGCGCCGTCTTCAATCGCCTTTTTTATGGTCTCGTAAAGCTGAAGAAACTTCTGCCTCGATGAATATGTCTTTTCCGAACTCATGATATCCGCATTCATTGAAACGAATTATTCTGAATCACGTGTATAGCGGCTGTATTTTACATTACCTTGACATTTCTGGAAAGCAATTTCGTAAAAAACGATTGGAATACTTGTTTATGACGGCTTTGTATAGTAAGAACAGGATGGAATACAGCCTGTATATGCTGCAATGTCAATAAAATGACAATAAACAGCTTCGATTCAGGCCCGGCCGGATGAAGATGCGGACGGCTTATTCAATACCCAGTTTTTTCTGAATTTCTTCGAGCGGTACGCCCTTGGTTTCGGGCATCATGAACACCACCCAGAATAACTGAACCCCCATCATCACCGCATAGAACGCAAACACATGCCCGGCTCCGAGCTTGTCGGCAATCAGGGGAAACGTCCAGGAAATCGCCGCCGCCATAATCCAATGCGTGAATGCCCCGAGTGCCTGCCCGCGTGCGCGGACACGATTCGGGAAGATTTCACTGATGAACACCCAGATGACTGCGCCCTGACCAAAGGCATGGGCCGCGATGAACAGGATGATTGCTCCCAGCACGATTTTACCGCCCAGCGGTGTAAAGTCTTTTCCAAAGTAATAAAATGCCGCTGCCGCCGCGCCCAGGCTGATAACATACCCGATAGACCCGACCAGCATTAATTTCTTTCGCCCGAAAAGGTCAATCACCGCCATAGCCAGCATGGTGAATATCAGGTTGATCAGTCCGATTAACGCCGACTGCAGCATGGCGCTTTCGGCCGCCGCCCCGGCCATCTTGAACACGTTCGGAGCGTAATAGAGAATGGCGTTAATGCCGGACAACTGGTTGAACATGGCAATCATCACTGCCAGCGAAATGGGTTTGAAGTATTTGGCACAATAAAACGGTTCATGGGTCAAATGCCGTTCCAGATGAATGGATTCTTCGATGGCCTGGACTTCCTTGTCCACATCGCCGACATCCGTGCCAAGCTCGGCCAGAATTCGTTTTGCCTCGCCGGAGCGTCCTTTGCCGATCAGCCAGCGAGGGCTTTCCGGGTTGGCAAACAGCAGGAAGAAAAAGGCTGCGGCCGGAAACGCCTCGACGCCGAACATCCATCGCCATTCCGTATCCCCCAGGTGCATGATCGCAATGATATAGTTGGACAGGAATGCCAGCAGAATACCCAGTACAATGTTAAACTGGGCCAGTGCCACAAGCCGACCGCGTATTCGGGCCGGGGAGATTTCAGCGATATACATCGGTGACACCACCGAAGCCCCGCCGACGGCCAGACCGCCCAGAAACCGGAAAAACAGCAGCGAATACCAGTCCCAGGCAAAACCGCACCCCACGGCGGAGACAAAATAAAACACGGCCAGAACAATCAGAACCGCTCGCCGTCCATAAAGGTCGGTGGGCTTGCCAACCACAACGGCTCCAAAAATGGTTCCGATTAACGCGCTGGCCACCGTAAATCCAAGCCACTGGCTGGACAGATCATACACCGCCTTGAGGGCATCGGTGGTTCCGGAGATGACGGCGGTGTCAAAGCCGAATAATAAACCGCCGAGGGCGGCGACGATGGCGTTTCTGAGCAGCATCTTGTGAGACTTCATGTGGATCGTTCCCTTATTCTCAATGTCCGGTTTATTAAGCCACAAATCTGGCGGCGATGCAACGATTTTTATACTGATCCTACTTGAAATTTTCCGTTTCGGCGCGGCTAAAGAGCTTTCAGCCGCCAGCTTCCAGCACCAGCTTTATCATCGCGGCTATGCAGGGTAACTTGACCCTGTGAATACGCGCGGCATAAAAGCGGCCTATGGCCGCCGCGGAATAATCATACCCGCTGGGTATATTTACACGATTTGTTTTTTCAATTCCGGCGAATGCGGACTTGAAACCGTCTGGATGGATACTGTGATTTTCCTGTGAAATTCAGCAACCAGCCATGCCGGCAAATCCGGTGTCGCCCCAGCATGGGAACAGACGTAAGCCGCCACATGCCCGGCATTGCGATTGACTATCTCCAGCGGCAGGCCGTGCAGAATCCCCATGACCATGGCGGCCGTGAATGAATCACCCGCACCAATGGTGTCCTGGACTGTCAGCGGGATACCCGGGCATTGCACCGTCTGGTCGGGACTCATCATCAGGCTGCCGGCCGCGCCCCGTGTCAGGGCGATATAACGCAGATTGTATCGTTCCATCAGCGTTTGCAGTGCCTGTTCTTCGGATTGAGGCAGGCCGAGAATATCCTGCACAACGACTAATTCATCGTCATTGAGTTTTACGACGTTAGCGGCTCCCAGGGAGGTTTCCAGAATCTCTTTGGAGTAGTAATTCTGCCGCAGATTGATATCGAAAACCCGCAGACAGTGCTCAGGGGTATGGATGAGAAATTGATGAATGCTCAGACGAGATGGGAGATTTCTCTGGGCCAGAGAACCAAAACACACGGCATCACACGCACCGGCGAGCTTTTGGACCTCGGGGGACGGCTCGATAAAATCCCAAGCGGCATTCTGCTCAATCGTGTAGCTTGGATGTCCGCAGGAGTCCAACTGGACAAGCACCTTTCCCGTTGGGTGGCTATTCTGTAATATCAAATCCGAGGGTATCTGTTTTTGAGCCAGGCATTCGAGGATTTCCTGGCCGTCCGAATCCTGTCCAATCGTGCTGATAATCCGGGCATTGGCTCCCAGCGCCCTGGCATGAATGGCAAAATTGGCCGGTGCCCCCCCCAGGCGTTTGTTGCCGGGCAGCATATCCCAGAGTAATTCGCCTATGCCGACAATGAGGTATCGCTTGTTGATGTTATTATTCATATTTCCTGCCTTACTCAATGGGATTCATGTCTTTCCATCTCAAAAGATGCGATTTATAAATCCAGACATCCCAGTGGTGATAAGTATATGAAAAATGATATTAAAAAGCAAATAAAATATTACAATATAAATTGAAATGTAAATATATATGTAAGATATGAATTTAAAATATATATAAGTATTTATTTAATATGTATTTATGGTTTATATAAATCTATATTATTTGTTATTTTTATGGTTATAATAGGCGGTATGTTTGAGAATAAAAAAGAAATGTAAAAAATTAAATTGACATGAAATTGGTTTATGGTTATTTTAATGTAAAGCAATATAATGTGAGCATGTAAAATTTAGTTTGGATTGGAGACTTTATTATGCTGTCAGCTAAGCAAAAGGCCGCGTTTACGCTAATCGAACTGCTGGTCGTGATTGCAATTATTGCTTTGCTCTTATCCATCATATTGCCCTCTCTGAAAAGAGCCAAAGAAGCCGGGATGCGAATCACCTGCATGTCGAACCTGAAAGGCTTATCGCAGTGTTATTTCCTCTATGCCAATGATCATAACGGCAATATTCCCTCCAGTATGACCGAAGGGACTTATGCCTGGGTCAATCACACCGGCCTTTCCTATTATAATATCAACAACGAGCCGGTGAAAGAAGAAGAGCAAAAGGAGGCCATCCGCCGCGGCCGGCTCTGGCCGTATTGCAGTGATGCGATGGATGCCTTTCGCTGTCCGACCAGCCGTCCCGGCCAGGCCCGTTCCTACTCCATTCCGGATTCGTTTGCCTATGATGGGCTGGGTCTGCTGGCTGTCAGCGGTGCCAAGGAATCCATGATTATCAAAAACCTGTCAGTCATTCGAAATACAGCAACGCGGATGTTATTTATTGATGAGGGCTGGGCCACACCGGCCTCATGGAGCATCATGTATAAGACCCAGCAGTGGTGGGATATTGTCCCGGAACGTCATGCCTTTGGAACAACCCTTGCCTTTGCCGACGGTCATACGGACTATTGGAAATGGCAGGATGAACGGACCCGTCAGTTTTCAAAGGATGCAGCGCAACTGGACAATCCAAACGATGCAACCTATTGGCGAAGAACGGAACCGGGCAATGAGGATATCGCCCGGCTGGTGACGTCCGTGTGGGGGCATGTCGGCTGGAGCGGACAGGGCGGCAGTGATCGATAGCAGTCTTTAGGGGAATATGACAGCGATAGCACAGGGATGGGGCAGTGTAGGCAGGGAGGGGTGTAATATGAAAAGTAAAAATGTTGAGGAGAATCGAAAATGAAAAAAATGGTCTTAATGTGCATGGTCATATTGTGCGTAAGCAATATGGCATTATCCAGGATTTACGCCTATGACACCTTTGATTACACAGCGGGTCCCATCATCGGCAACTCCAGCCCGACGCTGGGATTTGTCGGAGCGTGGGGGGCAGGCGGAGGGATTCAGCAATGTACCGTGGAGCCGGCCAGTCTGGTCTATGGAGCCGCCAGTTCGACTTTTCAGAATGCCAGCGGTTCCTTCAAGGTGACTATTCCCGTTTGGGATGGATCCCGCGCAGGACGTTTTCTGGATACCGACCCCAATGGCCCCTTTGCCGGGTACATCAATAACAAAGGAACCATCGGCAAGCCCGGACAGTCGATCTATATT
>JBDKVE010000059.1:0-2670 GCA_039679345.1 Anaerohalosphaeraceae bacterium | reverse complement strand
TTATGGCAATAAAACGTAAAAGGGCAGGCACGGGGGCATGAACAAGAATACAAGGAGACAGGAATACAGATGGCAGGACACAGGGTGGATGGCCCCCACAAGAGTTATTTGAAAGCAGTACGATAGAAAAACAGGAAGAGAGGCGGCCGGTGGGTTGCCTATGCAAAAAAAAGGAAAATGTATGGAGCAGGTAGATAAATGTCAGAAGCGGCGGGAGTTGAAAAGGTGGTTTATTGGCCTTGCGGTGGTGGGGGCGGTGATTGTCGGGGTGCTGGTGTTGTTTATTCTGGCCGGGCGGTCGGAGCTGGAACGGAAAATTGCTGAGTTGAAGGCGCAGGGGATTCCGACGAGCTTTGCGGAACTGGAGGCCCGTCATAAGCTGCCGGAAGGGATGCCCAATGCGGCGGATGTGTATGCAAAGGCATTTGCGGCATACAGGCCGTTTGCGGATCAGAATAAACAGGATATGCTGCCGATTATGGGAAATCGTTCGAAGCCCGAAGGCAATGCCCCGTATCCGCAGGAAGAAATGGATGCGGCAAAGGAATTCGTCGAGGCCAATCAGGCGATGTATGACCTGCTGCATCAGGCCGGACAGATATCGGATTGCGTGTATCAACAGAAATATTCTTCTATGTCAACAATTTCTTTGCCCGAAATCAAGAAAGCGGCTCAAACGCAGGCTCTTGCGGCTCTTTATTATGTCCAGCAGGGGCAGAGTCAACAGGCTTATGACCATATCAGAGACGGCATTCGTCTGTGCGAGTCGATGTCACGCGAACCCTTTTTAATCGATCATCTGGTTCAAATCGCACTTGCGGCTTTGAGTGCGGGGACTACCGAGGATTGTCTGAAATATACTTCGTTTTCGGAGGAGCAATTACAGGATTTGCAGAGTCAATTTGAGCGGCTTCGAGGGAAGTTCGATATCAAAAAAGCATTTGCCGGCGAGATTTGTTATCAGCTTGAATATTATGCCGATCCCTATAATCCCGGGATGGCAATGGCCAATACAGCACAAACCCGCCTGTTTCGGGCGTCGGGATTATTTGAACGCAATATCCTGCGGTCTATCGAATCGACACAGGAATTGATGGCTGTTGATGAGTTGCCTGTCGGCCAGCGATTACCGCGTGCTCAGGCGATTGAACAGGAGCTGGATGATCTGAATTTTCTGTATTTTCTGACCAAGATCGGGACGCCTTCATTGAGCAAGGTGTATAAAATTAATCTTCGTGTTCGGAGCGGGATTGACGGTATCATTACAGTTCTGGCGATTGAGCGGTACCGGCTGGCGGAAAAGAAGTTGCCGGAGACGCTGGAGGATTTGGTGCCGGGGTACCTGCCGGAGGTGTATGTGGATCCGTTTGACGGCAAACCATTGAAATACAGGCAGGATTATCCGGGATATCGGGTGTGGGGTGTCGGCGAGGATGGCATCGACAACGGCGGACAGGAGCGCGATATCAATGATAAAAAGAAGCCGTATGATGAGGTGGTGCGGGTGTATCGGTGAGTGTTTGGTTGAAAATCGAAACGAATTGAAACCACAGATTACACAGAAGAGGTATACAAGAATAAAAAATCCGAAATCCGAAGCACGAAATATGAAATGGTTTCAAGATATGGAGAAAGAATGGAGCAGGTCAATACGCATCAGAAGCGAAGAGAGTTGAAAGGGTGGTTTATGTGGTTTGCGGTGGTTGGGGTGGTGATAATCACAGCATTGGTGTTGTTTGTGTGTACCGGGCGGTCGGAGCTGGAGCGAAAGATTGCCGAATTGAAGGCCCAGGGAATTCCGACCAGTTTTGCGGAGCTGGGAGCCCGGCATAAGCTGCCGGCTGGGACGCCCAATGCGGCGGATGTGTATGCAAAGGGGTTTGCGGCGTATCGGCCGGTTGTGGACCCTCAAAAGCTGGACCTGCTGCCGGTACTGGGCAACGGGCAAAAGCCGGAGGATAATGCACCGTATCCGCAGGAGCAGATGGACACGGCAAAGGAATTCATCGAGGCTAATCAGGCGATGTATGTGCTGCTGCATCAGGCCGGACAGATTCCGGATTGTGTCTATCCGCGGGACTACTCTTCCAGCCTGACGGTTTATCAGTTGAACAATCTCGACATCTTGCATATAGGGATTCAATCGCTGTCTCTTGCGACACTGTATTATGCCCAGCAGGGACAAGCTGAGCAGGCCTTCGAGCATCTGAAAGATGAGATTTATTTTTGTGAATCCTTGTCTGGGGGCGACTTTCTGCTGGATCATATGGTTCAAATGGCAATGATTGCCATGTGTGCGGAGAGTGCGGGGGATTGTCTGAACAGCCTGTCATTATCTGCGGAACAACTGCAGGATTTGCAGGATGGCTTCCAAAGACTTCGGAGTCAGATGGGATTTAAAAATGTACTGATTGGCGAGATTTGCTGGCAGCTTGATTATTATCGAAATCCTTATGCTCCCGGGGCATCCATTGCCAATTCAGTACAAACCCGCCTGTTTCAGGCGTCGGGACTGTATGAACGAAATATCCTGCAGTCGATTCTTTTGACAGAGGACATGATGGCTGTGGAGGAACTGCCGGTCGCTGAACAGTTGGCGGGTGCTCATGCCGTCGGTCAGAAACTCAAAGAACTGAGCAGTCTGTATTATCTGACTAAGGGACTGTCGGG
>JBDKVE010000058.1:0-4544 GCA_039679345.1 Anaerohalosphaeraceae bacterium | reverse complement strand
CAGATTGCATATGATGCCTTTGCCAGTCCCAACACGTGCTGCAGCGTGTACAGGCCCGGGTTGTGGGTCAGCACCCATGTGGCCGCTCGCAGGGCTCCGTGGGCGACTACATCCCGGCTGTGGGCATTATGCGAAATAGTAATCGTTTCGCCGAGTGTGCCGTAGATGACCGAATGCTGTCCGACGATATCGCCGGCCCGGATGGCGTGCATGCCGATAGTTCCGGCCTGACGCAGGGCCTCTTTGCCTTCTCGACCGTGGACTAAGCAATACGGATAACTCCGGCTGGTTGCATCGCAGATACTCTTAGCCAAAGACAGAGCCGAGCCGCTGGGTGAATCTTTCTTGAAGCGGTGATGTGCCTCGGTAATCTCGATATCGTAATCAGTCCCCAGTGCCGCGGCGACCTTGCCGACAATACTGAAAAGCAGGTTCATCCCGAGGCTCATATTGGTCGCCTGCACGATGGCGATCTTCTGGGTGGCTTTTATGAGCAATTCCATCTGGGCACTGTCCAGACCTGTCGTAGCCATGACTAACGCGGTGCCGGTCTTTTCGGCCCAGCTTATGGTCTCTGCAGCCGCCTGTGGCAGGGAAAAATCGATGACGACGAATGCTTTTTCTGGAAAAGATTTGTCCAGATTGACGCCAATCGGCGACACCCCGGCCAGCACGCCGGCATCTTTGCCTAATTCCGGATGTGCCGGGTGGTCAACTGCCCCGACGATCTGGAAAACCTGCTCCTCGACCGCTAACGCCAATATCCGACGGCCCATACGTCCGCCCGCTCCATGAATTACCAATGTCGGTTTCATATCCTGTCTCCAAGTCTCGAGTTATCTTCATTTAAGTGGCGATAAGTATAAGTGGTCCAGAGGATTCTGACAAGACTGAACCTGCGATTGCTCTTGACAGTAACAAAATAAGCGGGATAATCGTCTTAATAATGAAACGAAAACGAAATCTGGAGATTTAAGATGTTGAAAAATATCGTAGTGAGCGTGTTGATTTTGAGTCTTGTCGTATCTTCTGTATTGGTAAGCGGTTGCGAAAAGAAATGGCAATCTGGTGCTCTGATTGGCACGGGTGCCGGCGCGGCAATCGGGCAGGTAGCCGGCGGCAACACCGAAGCGACTCTGATCGGCGCAGGCGTGGGTGCGTTGGCTGGCGGATTGATCGGCGGGGCGATGGATAGCTCCGATGCGAAAAAGGCCGACGAAAAGAAAAAAGATTCCGCCGTTGCTTCAGCCTCCGACCAGAATACCGTGACCGTCTGGCTGACCAATCCCAATGGCTCGCAGACGCCCGTGCGGCTGACCCGCAACGCGGATGGCTCTTATACCGGCCCCAAAGGCGAACGTTATCAAACGATGCCGACTGAGGAACAGCTCAAGCCGGTGTACGGCATTTAAGTGTTGATGCATCGATTCGACTGATAATCAAGGCAGGCTGTGACCTGCCTTTTTTTGTGCTATGCAATTGAAATTCTATTTCGGCGCGGCTATGTAGGTGGTCTTAACTATGTGCTTTGGCTCGCGGCATAATTATACCCGTTGGGTATATTGCGATGAAGATTTTCATGGTGCCGGCGGGGAAGGCGTATTTGTCCATCTCTTTCGGGCTGACCCATTTGACGGCATCGCAAGTGATAGCTTTGGCTTTTCCGACGAGGGGTTTGCAAGCGTAGGTGTGCAGTGTCACCGAAAAATGCGAATAGGCATGTTTGACCACACAGAGTTTTTTGCTTGCCTTGACGGTCAGGCCGGTTTCTTCAAGGACTTCCCGTTCAGCAGCGGCGGTGAAGGTTTCGCCCTGTTTTTTCTTGCCGCCGGGCAATTCCCATAGCCCGCCGAGAAAGCCTTCGGGCCTGCGCTTATCAATCAGGATTTTCCCTGCATCATTGGTGATCAGGGCGACGACGACCGTATAATGCGGCGTCTTTTTTTCCTTCTTTCGCACTGGCAGCACATCCTGCAGATTCTGCTTTCGGGCCTGACAGAATTCCCGTACCGGGCAGATCAGGCACTGCGGATTTTTCGGCATGCAGATTTCCGACCCCAGTTCCATCAGGGCCTGATTCCAGTCGCCGCAGCGGTCTTTGGGCAGAAGCTCTTCGGCGATCTGCCATAAGCGGTCGCGGGTCTTTGCATCGGCAGGGTTGTCCTGAATCGCATAGAGCCGACACAGGACGCGAATGACATTGCCGTCCAGCACGGCCTTTCGCAGGCCAAAGGCAATACTGCCAATCGCCCCGGCGGTATATCGGCCGATGCCGGGCAGGGCGAGGATGGCTTCAAACTCCTGCGGGAATTGGCCGCCGTGGTGTTCGACAATTACCTGGGCCGCTTTGTGCAGCGACTTGGCGCGGGTGTAGTAGCCCAGTCCCTGCCAGAGTTTCAAAACAGTGTCCAGCTTTGCCCCCGCCAGCGCCTGCACCGTCGGCAGCTTCTTGAGAAACCGCTCGTAATAGGGAATGACCGTCTTGACCTGCGTCTGCTGCAGCATGATTTCGCTCAGCCAAATGCAATACGGGTCCTTAGTCCGACGAAACGGCAAATCTCGTGCAGCGGTATCAAACCATTGCAGCAGGCTTTTATGAAACTGAATGTTAGACGGCTTGGTCATTTGTAACAGGTTTGATATTGCAGAGAAAGGCATCCAATGTTTTCTTTTTATGCCATAAAGAAATTGGGTACATTATGGCGGAACCTAACGTCATAATACCACAATACAATAGACCACCGATTATAATGCCAAACAGAAGCATTAAGTTAAAACTATTTTCCAAAGATGCATCTACAGTTGTTGGTGGAATTAGAAATATTTGCATAGTTTCCTGAGCTAGTGAATAATTTAACCAAGCAAGACAAATAAAAATTGTGATGACGAGAATGTACATGGGTAATGCCCAGTACATACAACTTTTCAATTTAACATAATACAGGACCGATTGCTTCTGAGCTTCCGTCAGGTGCTCGACAGTTAAATGATAATTTGCCAGAAATCCATTTGCAGCAGCAATAGCCCGCTTGGAATAATTTTTCTTTTTCACAGTCAGCTCCATATGGCGACAATGTAGATGCGATATTACAGATATTGATATCGTTTTTATACGCTATTTGACGTATAAGCGAAATTGCCAAGGAATTTCGTAAGTTATTGTCATGATTATACATATATTACTATTAGCGAAGGATGCAATTACACCAAATTACACCAAATTACACCAAATTACACCCACTCTTTGGGCTTTCTGCCACGAATGGAAACCATAATGCCGCATTGGTTTTTCCCTTTTTTCCGATTTTACTCTGTTTCTCTAATCGTTTTAAAAGACCTTGTACTTGTCTCATGGTTAGGGCAGGCAAGACCTGCATTAATTCATTTAGTTTGCTGCCTGTTTCTGCATTCTCACGAATATGTTTTAAAAGAAGTTGGCAATTTGTTTCTCGATCCAATCCTTTTCGTCGTGTATAAACACCTTTTTGACGGGCAATAGTATAAAAATTCCTGTTTAGAATAAATTTTTTACGACCAGTGGATTCGATTATGCCTTCTTCTTTAAGTAAAGTAAGAACGGGTTGAATATGTTCTGGAAGTATTATGTCTTTCTGGATTAAGTTTAATGCCACCAGTTCCGAGGAAGAAAATAATCGATTGCGTTGGCGTGATATTGTTTCAAGGAATTTTATAAAGTCGATGTTATGAACTTTTCCATCCAGTGAGAGGATAACAACATAGGGATCGGAATCAGCGAAATCCGGCGCATCTTTTCCCTGTGTGATAGATTCCTCGAACATTCGGTTTGCTCCCTGGCCGGAACGTTCCACGAGGCCGCATTTGGAAAGAGTCTCCGCAATTCTGCGGTTGCGAGGCAACTGACGATCCAGAATGTTTTCAGGGGTTATCCCTGGAGGAAATCCGCCGGGACTTTCGATTCGAATATGGTCTTCGTACTGACGAATAAACACAGAGCCGGGATGCTGATAATCCCGGTGGCTGACAGCATTTAAAACAGCCTCTCGGATGGTTCTTTCACTAAAAGTGGGAATGTCTCGCATAAACAAGCCGTCCTGAAAGTGCTGCAGGTTATTTCGTAGATTGATCAGTTCCCATAATTTGTCATAATACAGGAAAAAACCTTCGCAAAATTCAACTCGCTGATTTGCAGGACCTGCTGTCTTATTGGAGTGATATTCAAATACAACCTCGGCTTGAGACAGTAATTTTCCAAGCAAGATGCGTTTTCCAAATAAAATTAAAGCTGCATAAGTAATTCCGTTTTTATGGATCAGCTCTGCATCATGCAGTAATTGCCATTGGGTCGATAGTTTTAATATCGAGTTGCCGGATTTCTGTTCCCATCTTTTGCGGAATTCTTCAATAGCATCCACTGATAAATCATCAAATGTGGCTTGGCCGCAAACTGTTGCGGAAAAATCTGGGACAGCTTCGTTAAAAATCCGTTGCAACATATCTTCTGTCATAGCAACCAGAGATTCGCCACGTCGCATCCAGTAGACATTATTAACCTTCCTTGGAAC
>JBDKVE010000057.1:0-35395 GCA_039679345.1 Anaerohalosphaeraceae bacterium | reverse complement strand
CGAGGCGGGCGATTTCATTTTCAACAACGGTAATATGGAAATCAATTTCCGAACCGGAAGCCCCCTGAACAACGGGAGACTGGGGCTTCTGGAGAATCTGGCGAACGGCGGCACAAATTTGTTCGGGGCCGGCAGCCTGGGCAATCGTCATCTGGCCGGAGCTGACGGCGGCGGTCTTGAGGGATTGCACGGCCGTGGTCAGCCGGGCGTAATTTTCAGCGGGAACCGTGTTTTTCTGGATTTCCTGTAGCTGGCCCATCAGTACTTCCCTGCCCTGCTCCAATTCTGTAATCCGGTCATCTTTGCCGGTCAGAAGTTTTCCCTTGGATATATAGCCAAACCCGAGGCCCAGAATTACAACCAATTCCACACCAATAACAACCCACAGCATCTTTGGACTTTTCGTATTCGTCGTCAGTAACGTTGCCATATTTTTATCTCGCTATAGTATATTCATTTACGGTACATAACACCCTGCTGATGTCCTTCAAACTTAACATTTACACAGGTCATCGCGGGTAATTTATCAGACGTGGAGTGATTATATCCTATTCTTCTCTGCTATCAACTCAAATTCTGCCTGTGTTTATATGTGGAAAATATTTCTGAGAGGTCTTGCTTGCTGGACAATTAAACGTTGTCAGGGGCATTAGACTGAAATACAATGCCGACCAATGGAACCTGTCAAACAAGGATAATAAACACTTTTTCAGATGAGGTGGCGTATGGTTTTGAATCGATTGCAGACCCGCAAGCAGCAATGGTGCATCCTTTTGATGTTTATTCTATTGGCTGGTATCGCCGGCCTGTTTTTGCCGGGCGGGTGTATGGCGGCACAGACGGCAACGACAACTAAGGCAAAACATACGTTCACCATCGGCGAAAATGATTTTCTGCTGGATGGCAAGCCGCTGCAAATCCGCTGTGGGGAGATTCATTTTGCACGTGTGCCGCGGGAATACTGGCCGCACCGGCTGCGGCAGTGCAAGGCGATGGGGCTAAACGCCGTGTGTGCGTATCTATTCTGGAATTATCACGAATGGCAAGAGGGGACGTATAACTGGTCGGGGCAGGCGGATGCGGCGGAATTCTGCCGGCTGGCACAGGCCGAGGGCTTGTGGGTGGTGCTGCGTCCCGGGCCGTATGCGTGTGCGGAGTGGGAGATGGGCGGGCTGCCGTGGTGGCTGCTGAAAGAGGATGATATTGCACTGCGATCGCGCGATCCGCGATTTGTCGCGGCAGCGGGCAAATGGCTTAAAGAAGTCGGACGCGTTCTGGGGCCGATGCAGGTGACCGAGGGCGGGCCGATCCTGATGGCGCAGGTGGAAAATGAATACGGCTTTTACGGCAAGGATGCGGAGTATATGCGTCAGATGCGGCAGGCGATGCTGGACGGAGGATTTACGATCCCCCTGTTTGCGTGCAATCCGCCGTATGCCCTTGAGAATGGGCATGTGCCGGATTTATTTCAAGTGGTCAACTTCGGCAGCGACCCGGAAAATGGATTCAAGGCACTGCGGAAGATTCAGCCGACCGGCCCGCTGATGTGCGGCGAATTTTATCCCGGCTGGTTTGATACGTGGGGCTATCCGCATCATAAAGGCGATACGACCAAGTATATTCGCGACCTGAAATACATGCTAGAAAACAATGCCTCGTTCAGTATTTATATGGCGCATGGCGGGACGACGTTCGGGATGTGGGCAGGCAACGACCGCCCCTTCAAGCCGGATACGAGCAGCTATGATTACGATGCGCCGATCAGCGAGGCGGGGTGGATTGGCGACAAATTCAATCAAACCCGGGAACTGATGGCCAAACACCTGCTGCCCGGAGAGAGCATCCCCGAGCCGGCGCCGGCCAATCCGGTGATTGCGATTCCAGCCTTTACGCTGACAGAGACGGCAGGGATTTTCAATAACCTGCCTAAAGCCATTGCGGACAAAGAACCCCGCACCATGGAAAAATACAATCAGGACCGTGGGTGTATTATCTATCGGACAACCATTCCGGCCGGGCCGGAGGCGGTACTGAAGGTCGGCAAGGCGAACGACTTCGCCTGGGTGTTTGTCGACGGCAGGCAGGTCGGGATTATGGATACCCGTTTTAACCGCTATGCAGTGAAACTGCCGGCACGAACCGCCACGGCTCAACTGGATATTCTGGTGGAGGCGATGGGACGCATTAACTTCGGCCCGGAGATGCACAACCGCAAGGGGCTGCATGGGCCGGTGGAAATCACAGCCGGACAGGCACCCGTTGCCCCGGGCCAGTGGAGTGTCTATTGTCTGGACTTAAGCGATGCGATGGTAGCGGGATTGACGTGGAAGGCGGGCAAGGCGAATGGGCCAGCTTTCTGGCACGGGACGTTTACCCTCGACAAGACGGGCGATACATTCCTCGATGTCAGTTCATGGGGCAAGGGCGTCGTGTGGGTCAACGGCCATTGCATGGGGCGATTCTGGAATATCGGGCCGACACAGACGATGTATGTGCCGGGGCCGTGGCTGAAGACGGGCAAAAATGAAGTGATTGTACTGGATATGCTGGGGCCGCAGGAGACGACGCTGGCGGGTGTGACAGTGCCGGTGCTGGATAAGCTGCGGCCGGAGCTGGACTTCAGCAGCAAGAAAACCGAGTACGCCGTCAAGCCGAATCTGGAAGCCAACAAGCCTGTGCACAGCGGCACGTTCACCGACGACGTCAACGCTCAGGAGGTGATGTTTGCAAAACCGGCGACCGGGCGGCAGTTCTGTTTCGAATCGCTCAGTGCATTGGACGGCAAGGCATACGCGGCGATTGCGGAACTGGATTTGATGACCCCGGACGGCAAGCCGATTGCACACACCAACTGGACGATAGCCTATGTGGACAGCGAGGAAGTGGCGGCAGAAGACGGTTCGGCCATGAACGCCATTAACGGCCAGACGGCGGACTTCTGGCACACGGAATGGAAGAATGCCCAGCCAGGCCATCCGCATCGACTGATTATCGATCTGGGCGGTTCGACGGCAGTCGGCGGATTCCGCTATACACCGCGTCAGGGCGACGCCAATGTCGGCGGACGCATCAAGGCCTATAATGTCTATGTCGGCGATACGCTGGCAAAATAATACTTAACAAGTATCATTTTGCCGCGAGGATGGCCACAGGATACATTGAAACGGTACGTAGCCGCGCCTCGGGCGGACAATTTCATTCAGGATCAGATAACTATGTCAAAAAGAAAAGCCCCGCCAGATTCGCCCGACGGGGCGGCCACGGGCCGCTTTTATGCCGCGCGTATTCACAGGGTAACGTTACCCTACGCAGCCGCGATGATAAAACTGTTGCTGGAAGCTGACGGCTGAAAGCTCTTTAGCCTCGCCGAAACAGAATATTTTAAGCAGGATCAGTATGTATTAATAATATCCGGCTTTATTTTCGGATTAACGTCGCAACCAGTTCACCGGACAGATTGGCCTGGGCCTGAGTCGCCATGGCGGCTTCGGCCAGTATTTTAGTCGCAGTCAGGTTCGCGGTTTCCTGAGCCATATCCGCATCCATAATACGAGATTCGGCGGCCATGAGATTTTCGACCTGCACTTCGAGGGTCTGATTGGCCAGTTCCATTTCATTCATGGAAGCGCCGAATCCGCCGCGCATTGCGGCAAGCTGATTGATCGCCTGGTCCACCACTTCCGTCGCCGACAGGGTATTGTTACTCAAATCCGCCGAGACCACAGCAATCGCCTGCGTCTGAATGGCAAGCATATTCCCGAAACCGATGGACAGCGTGATGGACTGCCCCTGGGTAAACAGCTTGATGCCGTTGAATTCGGTCGTTTCGGCGATACGCGCGTTTTCGGCGGCCAGTTGGTCGAACTCCCGCTGGATGATTTCTTTTTGCTGGATCGACAGGATTCCGCCGGAAGACTGTGCGGCCAGTTCTTTCATGCGGATCAGATTGTCGCTGATAACCGAGGCGGCCCCGTCGGCGGTCTGAATCATACTGGTGCCATCACTGAGATTGCGTAAGGCCTGGATCGAATCGACCATAGACCCGCGCATTTGTTCCGCCACTGCCAGCCCGGCGGCGTCATCGGAGGCCGAATTGATGCGCTGCCCAGATGACAGTCCCTGAAACAGCGTTCCCAGTGCTGCGTAAGCACCCGAGATCGCACTGGCACTGCTTGTTGAAAAATCGCTTGTTCCCATAATATCCCCCGTTTTGCAAAGACAGTCTCACATTACCTTAGATCCCCATATTGGAAAAGATAAGAAATGATTTGAGGTGAGGGGGTAAAAAAACAGAAAATAATCTCTGAAGTGAGTCTATCGAGCTAAAACAAGCAAGATTCTGTTTTGAAAAATAAAGTCATCCTGTAACAAGTCCGCCAAACTTATCGATACAACGTTTTCGATTGAAAGGTTTTCTTCTTCAGCATCACATGGATAGATTTTTAATACTTTGTTTGTTTTGAGATAGTGATACAACTTAAGCCTTGATCGTCTGGCTATTTCCAACTGCTCAGGATCGTCCT
The DNA here is from genome assembly GCA_039679345.1 of Anaerohalosphaeraceae bacterium. GTDB lineage: Bacteria > Planctomycetota > Phycisphaerae > Sedimentisphaerales > Anaerohalosphaeraceae > Anaeroglomus. The sequence goes on along the minus strand of JBDKVE010000057.1, from coordinate 30,872 downwards.
GATACTCCGGGTATTCCCATCCATAGTTGAATGCACAACCGCAGCGTTCTACTGAACCACACTGATAAATATAGGGCAAACCAAGATGATTCCGGACAGGCTCCTGTTCCGCATACAACTCGCTTACATGGAAATCAGGATGATTTGCATCCCATGCAAGCAATGGCAGTGGTTGATCACTGGCAAGATAAAGTAATAAGCACATTCAATCTCCGTCTCTCTCAGACATTTCTTCCCTGTTTAAACGTCCCATCTTTTTCCTTTAGCGCACACAGCATCCTGTAAATCATGTCCTTATTGCCATATATATTTTCGACAATCACAGGCATTCGTTTGTTTCTGCATTTAACGAAAATAAAATCATTATCCTGACGAACATCAATAATATCCTCGGCAGGATATCTTCTGACTCGGAAAAGTCCAAGATGCCTGAAACCTCCTCTGTCAATATAAAGATGTGACCGAAAAGCCTTTATAGTGAATCCTGCAAATATCAGCGTAACCGGCACAATAGAATCCACAACAAACCAGAAGCCCGGATCATTTTTTTGCCACAGTTTACAGCTTCCGTAGATTGATGCTGGAAGAAAGATAAGGAGGAATACAACTGCAAAGAAACCCAAATATTTTTTAGCTTGATACGAACAGCCTTCCAATGGAATCTCTACAGACGATAAAGGATTATTTTGTTTCTTTCGACTTGCAAAAAGATATCCGAAAAAAACTCTCGAAAAGAGAATGGCAAGGAAAATGATGAAAATGCCAATAAACATCAAATGTCCCATTGGTTTTTAAATCTCCTTCCTGTCTTTTAGTTTCCAGTGATGATATACATAGCTGCTTCTCATTTTAAATGCCATTCCATTCTCCTTGAAAACAGAAAAGCCCTGCCCGAGGGTGTTCGGACAGGGCTTTTGATGGCTTAATTCTCAATCGTCTTGCCTTCGATGATTTTCCACGGCAGGCCGTAGAGGTTGAGATCATTCATGAAGGGGTCGGGGTCGAACTGCTCCATGTTGAAGACGCCCTTGCCCTTCCACTTGCCTTCTAAGATCATCTTGGCGCCGATCAACGCGGGCACACCGGTCGTATAAGACACGGCCTGGGCCTTGACTTCCCTGTAGCATTCGGCATGGTCACAGACGTTGTAAATCATCATCTGCTTGCGTTTGCCGTCTTTGACACCGTCGAAAATCACGCCGATGGAGGTCTTGCCCTTGTAGTTGACGCCCAGCGAGCCGGGGTCGGGCAGGACGGCCTTGAGGAACTGCAGCGGGACAATCTTGTGGCCTTCGTAGTCCACCGGGTCAATGCGGGTCATGCCGACATTCTGCAGCACGCGCAGGTGCGTCAGATACTGCTCGCCGAAGGTCATCCAGAAGCGAATCCGCTTGAGGCCCTTGATATATTTGGCCAGCGATTCCAGTTCTTCATGGAACAGCAGGTACGATGCCTTGGGGCCAACCTCGGGGTAGTTGATATCCTTACGCATGCTCATCGGGTCGATTTCCACCCATTGGCCGTTTTCCCAGTATCTTCCCTTCTGGGTGATTTCGCGGATGTTGATTTCCGGGTTGAAATTGGTCGCAAACGGATGGCCATGGTCGCCGGCGTTACAATCAACGATATCCACGTAGTTGATTTCGTCGTAATAATGCTTCATCGCATAGGCACAATAGACATTGGTCACGCCGGGGTCAAAGCCGCTGCCCAGCAGGGCCATGATGCCTTTATCTTTGTAGCGGTCATGGTAGTTCCACTGGTAGCTGTATTCGAATTTGGCCACGTCCTTGGGTTCGTAATTGGCCGTGTCGAGGTAATCGACCCCCGCATCGAGGCAGCCGTCCATAATTGGCAAATCCTGATACGGCAAGGCGACATTGACGACCAGTTGGGGCTTGTGCTTGCGAATCAGGGCCGCAACCTGTTTGGCATCGTCGGCATCAACCTGTTCGACCGTAATGGGCCGCTTCAGGTTGGCAGCGATATCCCGACATTTTTTGACGGTCCGACTGGCTAGCACGATTTCCGAAAACACCCCCGGCAACTGGGCACATTTATTGACGACGACATTGCCGACGCCGCCGGCGCCGATAATCAGAACCTTACTCAATTCCGGCTCTCCTTACTCTACAATTGTTAATAATTCGTTCTCTCTGAGACCAGAGTATAGCATTTCCAGTACTAAAATCCAGTTAAACTGACACCTGAAGGCGGGCAATTTTTCCAAAATAATCGAATCTGACGTAAATACTTTATTTCATAATCCATTATCTCTTGCCCCCCGCCCTGCCGATAAAGGAAACAGGGTCAGTTTTTCAAGACCAATCGACCCTTAATTTTCCGAAGAACACAGGGATTTCCTTGTTTTCTTTTTACGATTCATTTGGTAGATTTTATCTTTTGACAGACGACAGGAATTGACAAAACCGAATTCTCAGGTTTCAGGAGGTCCAATAGCATGGAGCATGTATCGATTCAGCCGTCAGGAAGCATAGGCCGGCATTTTATCCCCGCCGAGTATCTGCCCGCAGGTCAGGACGAATATTACCTCCGTAACAGCCAAATCAGCCGGCCTGCGCCGCAATGGCGGCATCTGCGGGCTGATGAACTGGAACGGCTGGTCATGAACAGCAATACGTCCGATAACTGGGACGAGATATTTGTCACCGACGAATTTGACCCGAAGCTGGTTAAGAATACGGACTTTTTTGGCTTGGTACGTATCGGTCGGCTGCGAAATGTCATCTTGCAGCATCACGACCTGCAAATCCCGGCTGGAATCAATAACAGCCGGATTGTGGCCTGTGATATCGGCGATGACGTAGCGATTCACAACGTGTCTTATCTGGCCCATTACATCATCGGCAGCCGCTGTATCCTGTCCAACGTGGATGAGATGCATACCACCAATTATGCCAAGTTCGGCAACGGGATTGTCAAAGAAGGCGAGCCGGAAAAAGTCCGCGTGTGGATGGATGTCATGAACGAGACCGGCTGCCGGCAGGTGCTGCCGTTTGACGGGATGATTACCGCCGATGCGTATCTGTGGGCCAAGTATCGCGACGACAAGGCCCTGCTGGAAAAACTCAAAGACCTCACCCAGAAGCGATTCGATGCACGGCGAGGTTATTATGGCATCATCGGCGACCAGTGCGTCATCAAGAATTCACGAATCCTCAAAGATGTCAAAATTGGATCGCAATGTTATATCAAAGGGGCCAATAAGCTCAAAAACCTGACGATTAACTCATCGCCGGAAGAACAGACCCAAATCGGCGAAGGCGTGGAACTGGTCAATGGCGTCGTCGGGTACGGCTGTCATATTTTCTACGGCTGCAAGGCGGTGCGATTTGTGCTGGGCAATAATTCGAACCTGAAATACGGGGCGAGGCTGATTAATTCCTTCCTCGGCGACAACTCCACGATTTCCTGCTGTGAAGTACTGAACAACCTCATCTTCCCGGCCCACGAGCAGCATCACAATAATTCCTTCCTGATTGCTGCGGTGGTCATGGGCCAAAGCAATATGGCCGCCGGGGCCACGGTGGGATCGAATCATAACAGCCGGGCTAACGACAATGAAGTGCAGGCGGGGCGCGGATTCTGGCCGGGGCTGTGTACCAGCCTCAAGCATTCCAGCCGCTTTGCATCGTTTGTGCTGCTGGCCAAGGGAGACTACCCTGCCGAGTTGAATATCCCCCTGCCGTTTTCACTGCTGAATAACAATACCTCCAAAGATCAACTGGAAGTGATTCCGGCGTTCTGGTGGCTGTTTAATATGTATGCCCTGGCGCGGAATTCATCGAAATTCCAGAGCCGCGATAAACGCATTCACAAAATCCAGCATATCGAATTCGAGACGCTGGCGCCGGATACCGCCGAAGAGTTGTTTGCAGGCCGGATGCTGCTGGAACGCTGGACCGGCAAAGCCTCGCTGATTCGGTCGGGCCAATACGCCAAAGATCTGCCCGCAGAGCAACTGATCAAAGTCGGCAAGGAATTGCTGAATGGGCCGCAGAAAACGGTGGATGAACTGGAAATCTGCGGCGAAAAGATGGAAAAATCCCGTCGCAAGGCCGTCATTGGCAAGGCGTATGAAGGCTATCATGCCTACGGTGATATGCTGATGTATTACTCGGTCAAGGCACTGGTTGCCTACCTGCAGGCCAATCCGCAGGCTAATTTTGCCGCGATGCGCGATGCACTGAAAAACTCCGGACGGCAGAGCCGCTGGGTGAATTTGGGCGGTCAGCTTGTCGCGGTTGATGACGTGGACCAGCTTCGCAAAGATATCGCCTCCGGACAACTGGCGACATGGGAAGCCATTCATCAGCGATATGACCAATTCTGGCAAGCGTATTCCCTGCAAAAACAGAAGCACGCTTTTGCCACACTATGTGAATTGCTGGGAGGCGGCGATTTAAGCAAAGACCAGTGGATGCAGGCACTCAACAAGACCGCCCAAATCCAGGATTTTGTCTGCGAGCAGGTTTATCAATCACGGCAGAAAGATTACGACAATCCGTTCCGGCAGGCCACGTTCCGAAATACCGAGGAAATGATTGCCGCCATTGGAACCATCGAAGATAACAGTTTCGTCAAACAGGTACGCACGGAAACTGAGCAGTTCAAGCAGACTCTGAACGAAATTGCCCGGCGAGGATAAGCGGCAATCCATGAAGAATACCAAAATTTTAAATAAGGAGTATCTATGAACCTGCAAGACCCGAGGTACGCCAAACACGCGCTGGTCCAGGAAATGATGGAGACGGTGCGGGTCGTAAAGAACTTCAATCCCAACCAGACACGGGAGGTTGCCGGGCGGATTCAGTCGGTCGGCAGGCTGCTGCTGACCGGCGAAGGGTCCAGCCGAATCTTTCCAGCCAAAAACACGATTCGCAAATCGCTGAAATGGGGGCTGGGACTAAATATCTTTACCGACGGCTCACGTCAGTCCGCACAATACGACCTGGCGAAATTTGCCGTCTTCTGTGCCTCCAATTCCGGACGAACCAAAGAAGTGGTTCTGCTGGCCAAGAAGCTCAAGGAAATCCACAATGACAACCGTTTTGGCCTCAGTGCCAATGCTGGCACCCTGCTGGAAGAAGCCTGTGCCCAGACCTTTGTGCTGACCTGCGGATGGGAACAGGCCGTTGCGGCAACTAAAAGCGTCATCGAACAGGCCCTGTTTTATGAATCCATCATCCGTCATGCCACCGGCACGATTTCAGGGTTAGGTTGTGCGGAACTGGCAGGCAAGATTGAAACCGCCCTGACAATGGCCATCCCCGGCGATATCACCGCGGCGGCCGTAAAAGCCCCGACGATTTATTTTGCCGGGTACAATGATGGCGTTGCCGAAGAACTGACGCTTAAAACCAATGAAATTACCCGCAAGAAATCCGATTTCCTCGAAGGCACCTACGCCGTCCATGGAATTGAAGAAGTCATGGATCCCAATGACATTGTATTTGTGGTGGACCCCATCGATGAAGAAATGGATAAATTCCAGGATGTGCTGGTCAAAGGTGTCGGGCTGAAGGTCATTGCCATCGCCAACCGCGAAACCCGATTCCCCACCATCCGCGTTCCCGACGCGGGAGAAATGACGCCGTATATTTACCTGAGCGCCGGGTGGAATATCCTGACCGAAATCGGACTGGCCTCCGGGATTAACCTCGATAAGCCTCAGCGGGCACGAAAAGTTGGCAACGAATTGATCGTGTCATAGAAATCCCAACATACGCAAGAACTGAGATACCTGGGACTGTAAGCGTTTTGCCCAACAGGCACGTTTACAGTTCCAGGTTTTTTAATGCCGTCACTTTGGCAAATCCATACGCCAGCGCCGCCATAAAAGCCGCGTGCACTTTGGCCGCTTCCACAACAACACCATTGAATTCCAGATTTCGCGTGGCACAGGCATCTTCGACAACCGTGCAATGATAGCCCAGGTCAAATGCCGCCCGCACCGTAGTATCAATGCACATGTGGCTCATGGCTCCGCAGATAATCAGTTCTTTAACGCCCAGAGATTGTAATTTTTCATGAAGCGATGTGGCCCGAAAGCTGTTGGCATAGTTTTTCTGAATCACCATCTCTCCCGGCAGCGGTGCCACCGAGGAATGAATATGGACGCCATCCGTGCCGTGATGAAACGCAGGAGCGCCCGGCCGGACAGAGATATGCTGGATATGAATAATCGGGAAGCCCTTCTGCCGGCACAGTGCCAGAAGCTGTCCGGCATTGCTCGCCAGCCGTGATGCATCGACCAGCTCCATCTTACCGCCGAAAAAGTAATCGTTTTGGATATCCACCAGCAATAATGCCTTTGCCATGTCGCATTCTCCTGAAAAAAGAGCTTTTCTCTATTCAACCTACTCCATTACAACACAAAAATCCAGCGAAACCTGACCAAAAAAAGCCTGTTAGTCAATAAATTGCAGAATTGACAACGGCTCATAAACCTGCAATATAGGTAAGGTTTGAAAGGAGATAAAGAAATGGACATTTTCGAGGCCATCAACAAACGATATTCCTGTCGGGCCTATCAGAACAAGCCAGTCGAGGCTGAAAAACTAAATGCGATTCTCGAAGCGGCCAGGCTGGCTCCTTCAGCGCGTAATTTCCAGGATTGGCGTTTTGTTGTTGTTACAGATGCCAATACACGTAAAGACTTGGTTTCAGCATGTAATAATCAGTCTTTTATCGGACAGGCCCCCGTCGTCCTTGCCTGCTGCAGCACGTTGCAATACCTGATGCGGTGCAGTCAGCCGGCCGGACCGATTGACGTTGCGATCGCTATGGAACACATTGCCCTGGCAGCGACCAGCCTTGGATTGGCGACCTGCTGGGTCGGGTCCTTTTACCCAGACCAGATTCGCAATATCCTGCATATTCCGACCCACATTAGCGTCATTGAATTAATGACTCTCGGCTACCCCGCTGACCAACCAAACGAACCCAAACGGCTGCCCATCGAGCAGATTGTTTGTCGAGAAAAATGGACTTTTTAGGCTTTTTGGCACGCCGGGGGCAATTTTCAGTTGAAAGTCCAGCCAGTTTCGCTACAATGGCTGGCCTGTCTGCCGGACTCGTCCGGCCAGTCGGGGCTGTCGTATAATGGGAGTACGCCGCGGTCGCATCGCGGAGATGAGAGTTCGATTCTCTCCAGCTCCATTCCCCTTCTTGATTTAATGCCCGCAAAGGCAACGCATATATCTGTTTTTATAAGGAGAATAAAGGTGTATAACAAAAAACATCTTATTGGGTACTATATTCTTGCAACAGCCATCCTTTTTTGTGCACCCCAGATTACTCGAGCGGCAAGCCAATTGGACCCGGCGGCATTAAAACAATGGCAGGACCGCCGATTTGGCTTGTTCATCCACTGGGGTCCGGTCAGTCTGACCGGCCGAGAAATCGGATGGTCACGCGGTCAGGAAACACCCATCGCCGAGTACGACCAGCTTTACAAACAATTCAATCCAACTCAATTTGACGCAGACCAATGGGCACAGGTTGCCAGTGACGCCGGGGTGAAGTACGTCGTACTGACGACCAAACATCATGATGGCTTTTGTCTATGGGATACCCGGCAAACCGACTACAATATCATGAACACACCTTTCAAGCGGGATGTCGTCAAGGAACTGTCGGCCGCATGCCGCAATAAGGGTATTGCGTTTGGAGTCTATCATTCCACCTGCGACTGGCATCACCCCGATTTTCCGCTGACCAGCCCAGGCGGCAAGGTCAAGCGGCAAATTTACAATCTTGACCGATATAACGATTATCTCAAGGCCCAGGTTAAAGAGCTGCTCGTTCAATACGGTCCCTTGTCAACGGTGTGGTTTGATGTGCCGCAGGAATTCGATACGGTCAGGGGGCAGAACCTGATCGATTGGACCCGTGCCATCCAGCCCGACATCATCATTAATGACCGAACCGGCGCTAAAGGGGATTACAGTACTCCCGAGCAGCGTATTGGCGGCTTTGATCGTCAGCGTCCATGGGAAACCTGCATGACAATCTGTCAGCAGTGGTCATGGAAACCCGACGACAAGATGAAGTCGCTGAAAGAATGCCTTCAGACGCTGCTTTACACGATTGGCGGCGACGGGAATCTGCTGTTTAATGTCGGCCCGATGCCGGATGGCCGGATCGAACCACGGCAGGTTGAGCGGCTTCAGGAAATGGGCCGTTGGGTGAAACAGTATGGCGATGGTATTTATGGAACCCGCGGAGGTCCCTTTATGCCCGGCCATTGGGGTGCTTCAACCTGCAAGAATAACAAGATATATTTGTATATCATGAACTGGCCCAAACAAGGCCCACTTCAATTGCCGGCGGTCCCGATGGAGATTAGTGGGGCAAAAATTCAAAGCGGAGGTTCGTTTGATTTTCAGCAGAGACAAGAGGGCTTGATCATCAATGTCCCGATTGAAAACCGCGATGAAATCGCGACCGTTATTGAATTGACCATGAAAGGCAAGGCGTTTGAAATCACCCCTTGCCTGGTATCTATCAGTCAGTCGGTGGCATTTAACAAGAAAGCAACTGCTTCCAATGTTTTCATGAATAACTCTGACTATTCAGCGGCACAGGTTTTAGATGATGACTTCCGAACGCGATGGGCAACAGATGCTGGTGTTAAAACGGCATGGCTGCGAATTGATTTGAATAACGAAAAAACAGTTGCCGGTGCGATGATCGACGAGCACGACTGGAACAGGGTAAAAAAGTTTGAATTGCAGTATCTGGACGGCTCAGACTGGAAGACAATCCATGCCGGAACCACAATTGGACAGCGAAAACGCCTGTCATTTCCGCCGGTGCGGGCAAGGGCTTTCAGGCTCAACATTCTGGATGCTTCCGAGGGACCCACGATTTGGGAAGTACAGTTGTTTGAGGGCAAAGAGAAACCCTGAGTCGGCAATCCCCGCTTCAGCGTCGAGTTCTGCTTGCATAGTGGACGTACTGGAGTTGCGAACAAGAGAATGCGTTCATATCTCGCTGCCGGCCGGCCGAGACCTCGGTTTGCCCGGCCCAAAATCAGACAACATGACCTAATTTTTCTTGCAATGGGCAGGGGTTTTCTGTAAAGTTAGCCCGATTATGCGGGATTAGTAGTTTTACTTCTAACCTTAAGTTATTATAATAATGCGACTTAGGGCGGTTAGCTCAGCTGGTTAGAGCGCCTGCCTTACAAGCAGGAGGTCACAGGTCCGAATCCTGTACCGCCCATTAATGTAAAGGTTTATAAAAGAAGGATTTACAAAACAATTCTTTCTATACCTAAATAGTCCTAAGTTCATTTTATGACATTTTTTATGACAATTGGAGGAATTTATGGATAGGAGAAAAATCTCTATCGGTTCGGTCTTTCTGAATAATGGCCGTTATTATTGGCGTGGCATACTGCCGGGCGAAACAGAACGCAAAGCAATCCCTTTAAAGCCAATCGGCTCGAATCATGCGACAAAAGATTTGGGGGTAGCCAAGGCCCTGGCTCAAGAATTGTTGTCTCAGCACATTTACAATACCACAGAAGTCAAACAGACCCAGGCTAAGACATTCGCCGATCTGATCCGGGCATATTATTCTTACATAAAAAAATATTATAATTCCAAAGAGCCTGCCAATATCAAGTATGCGATAGAATTTCTGCGTTCCAAATATCAGACCATGCCCATTGAAGACTTTGGCCCTCTGAAATTAAAGGCCTTACGGTCATTGATGATCAAGGAAAAAAACTGGTCCCGGGGGGTGATCAACCAGCGTATTAGAATGATTATCCGGATGTTTAAATGGGCGGCAAGTGAGCAACTCGTTCCGATCCATATCTATCAATCCCTGGCTACCATCGAAAGTCTTCACAGGGGCCGCTCAGAGGCCAAAGAGACAAAAAAGATAAAGCCGGTATCCGATGATCATATCGAAGCGGTTCTGCCCTACCTGAGCCAAACGGTTGCGGATATGGTACGCCTGCAAAGATTGACCGGAATGAGATCAACAGAGCTTTGCATTATCCGGCCAGTGGACATAGACAGGACAAATGAAGTCTGGATATACTCCCCTTCGATTTATAAAGGGGAACACCTTGACGATTACGAAAGAAAAGTTGCTTTAGGCCCCCATGCCCAGGCCGTGCTCTGCAAGTATCTGATCGGAGATCCACAGGCATTTTGCTTTACCCCATCCAAGGCCCAATTAGACCGCGGCCGGCAGCCGGTAAATTACCGCCCCCGCTATGATAAGGACACATACGGAAGAGCTATCAGACGGGCTTTAAATGCGGCAAACAGGGAGATAAAACAACAATGCAAGGAGGAATCACCGGATAAATGGGAAAAATTGTATGAATCCCGGCAAATCCCCCTCTGGCATCCCCACCAGATCAGACATACCCACGCAACAGTCATTGCCTCTTTGGATAGTGTTGAAACCGCCAAGGCTGCATTGGGCCATAAACGACTTCAGACCACCGAAATCTACGCAGAAAAAGATATGCGAAGGGCGATTGATGCGGCAAGAAAGTATGGGTAATCGGTTGACACTGAGCCAAGGCCAAGTATAATTCTGAAAAAGCTCCTTCTGCCGCCCGTATCTTCAGTAGCCCTGGGAAGTACACCGACTTCCTCCTCCTTCTGCGAAGTACGGGCGGTCTTTTTTTGTCATTTATGCAAATCTTTTTCATGAATTTTAGGTATTTTTACGGAGTCGACACAGAACTATCAATCGAGTAAAAGCAGGGGAATCAAAAGCTCCAACCGGCTTTTGGCAGGCTGTGAAAGACTTGGTGATGGGTGTTTTCTTTGTGCAGCCCTGCTTTTACATGGATGTAATGCAACAGGATAAAGAAAAATGGAGGTAGATATGACTGGGTGATGATTGTTGCGTCAAAGAGTGTTCAATAGGTGCTCTTTGTTGGTACGCAACACGGGGTCGTTCCTTACGCGGGGCGTAAAGGGCATCAAATAAATTTTCGGGGTATTTATTTGGTTTAGGAGATATTTCTATGAAAACAAGAACCATAGTATGTGCATGGATATTATTGGTCAGCATAATGAGCGGTCTTGGGTGGTGTTCGATCGATGGCCAGAAACTTACAATTGGTGGCTCTTCAAGTGGTTCCAGTATTCCCCCCTATTTTTATGGTACATTTGATGCCGCAGGATATTCAGACTGGATATGGTACGGTTATTCCCCTGAACATCCTCATGGTTATCATGAATTACTCAGCGGCGAGTGGGGCGCTGCCATTTATTATGACGGCATCGCAACGGACTGGGTGGACTCTTCCAATACCGCGTTGGGCCGAAAGGCTATGTGGCTGACACAGGTGTTTGAATATCCCGACTGGAGTACTAACAGTACTTTTTCTGCTTCTGGCAATTGCTGGGCATGGGATGATCCTAATAACCCGCTGACGGGCATGATGGATACCGGCATATCGTTTATTCAGAATGGAACCGTTGAAGTTCGTATTGATTATGAGGTTGTTGACCTGGCGTTTCGAGATCCAAATATCTATGCGGGTACTTCTCCGATGACGTATATTGATCCGGACACCCAGCAAATCATGTATGTCAATTCAGATCGGTATTGTTTTCTGCAAACCTATACGATTCGCAATATTGATCCCAATGAAAATTCGATTACCAATCTCGCATTTTATCAATTGCACCACAGTCATGGCGCTAATGATTATAATACGACAGTCAACTCAACTTATGCAACCAGTTTATTGTCCGATCCGCTCGAAGACTATCAGCCCTATAATCCACGACACCAGGTCGGTAATTTCCGATATGATATCACGCAATGGAATTCCCCTGAATATACATTGATGGATCATACTGATTTTGTGAATTTCAGCAGCACCTGCCAGCCGGATTGGATCGACCAGAGTGTTTATCATGGTCATTCTGGAAGACCATCTGTAGGCGGTCATATCAATGTTGAGCGGCGACAGCTTAATAACCAGCCCTCTATTTATCTCAATGAAGTTACAGGAACGATGGGGTGGAATCTTGGGACGCTGGACCCAAATGAGACGACCTCGATTACCTTCGCTTATATGTTTGGAAAGCTCAATGAGCCGGAGATTCCTCTGGTTTTGACCAAACAGGACAATCTGGAGTCCGGATGTGTTTTGCCAGACGACCCCATTACCTATACACTCCAATGGGAAAATCAGAGCGCACAATGGGCGACAGACGTTGTATTGGTAGATTATTTGCCTGTTGGGGTAAGCTATCCGGTCAGTCAGATATTTGATCCCAATACAATGACATTCTATTCCTCCGATCCCAATTATGACGAGGAATATCATACCTATACCTGGGTTTTAGACGATATTGCCCCTATGAGTTCCGGATCACGACAGTTGACGGTCTATGTCAATGATAAATCTCAGCCTGGTCTGCCCCTGCATAATCAGGCCAAATTGACCAGTAGCCTGGGGGTGTCACGTGCCGAAGAATACACCCCGGTCTGCTGTTGGGGCGGAGATGTGATCTATGTGGATCAGAGAGCAACCGGGAACAATAATGGGGTAAGCTGGGAAAACGCTTATACCGACTTGCAGGCGGCATTGATTCGTGCTGCTGCGGGATGTGCGACAGAAGTTCGAGTCGCATACGGAACCTATGATCCCGGACGTGCAGCGGATACGACTTTTACTATACCAGACGGAGTCAGTGTTTATGGCGGGCATCGTGGCGGTTCTGTCAATCCAAATGACCGCAATCCCAAACGCTATGTGACAAATTTGTCGGGTTCGTTTGATAGTGATGAACGGAATGAGACAATCGTGACAATGAGCGACGAGTCCCTGCTGGATGGATTTACCATCACGGATGCGGCGGAGTATGGTGTTTATGGTACTGGTACCGACTTTACTATTGAAAACTGTGTTGTTGAAAATAGCGATGGATCCGGGATTTATTCAGCAGATGGAAATGTAACTGTTAAATGGTGTAAAGTATATGGAAGCCAATATGATGGGGTGTATCATAGAGGCGGTGCTTATACTCTTTCTGTTGAAAATTCTTGGCTGCTAAGAAATGGGGAGTGTGGAATCTACTCTGTCAATTCAACACCGATAGTCAAAAATACTGTTATTTCAGAAAGTAGCTTTGTCGAATACAGCCGTGAGGGTGTCCGTATTGTCAATCCTACCTATTCCCCAATTCTGCACAACAATACAATATCAAATAATAATGGTGCCGGTATATCGTTTACCGATAATGCCAATGCCGACAATGACCCTAACTTCAAAGATTATCCGGACGTGCAGAACTGCATTGTTTATTACAACAATAACGGCGGGCCGCAGTTCGCAGGGGTCAATCCGGATTTAGTGGCCAATTTCTGCTGTATTCAAGATTGCAATACCGTTAATACCAACAACTTTAATAATGAGCCGGGTTTTGCTTATACTATTGATCCTGCCGGAAAACCTGACCCCAATAACTATCACCTATCGGCTACATCTGACTGTATTGATCAGGGCAACCCAGACCCGGCAATGGGATATGCCTCACAGGTTGATTATGACAATGAAGCACGACAATATGGAGATAGAGTCGATGTCGGGGCCGATGAGGTCTATAACTGCGATGATGAGTATCTGTCGCAAGCGGATGTGTACAATGACCTTGATTGGGATGCCGATGGAATCGTGAATTTGACAGAATTTACGAAATTTTCGGCGGCTTGGCTGACGTATGACCCGAATCACCCGCTCTGCGACCCGAATGCGCCGGGCTATGTTGCTGATCCGAATGCACCTGGATACATTGGTGACAATGATAAGCTGCGGTATGACCCGCAATGCGATCTGGACAGTGATTTACATGTTGGTCTGTCGGATTTCATGCTTTTCTGTGAAGACTGGTTGTGGGTGGCCTGCTGGAAGCTGGAAGAAATCAATGCCGCCGCTGCTCAGGCAGAGAGCTTGTCGACACAATCGCTTTCCAGTGCCCAAAGCCTTTCGGTCTATTCTCTGGATACGTCCGTTGAATCCTCTACGATTCAGTCGGAAATGGCTGTGGATACAGCAGAAGTTGAGCCGGAAGTCTCCGCAGAAACCCTGATTCAAATCATTGAATTTTTGAACAGCACATCCGCAGAGGAGTCCGATAATGCGGCAGGGATTGAGGAGATCAAAGCGATATTGCTTGCCGAACTCCAGAGTCTCCAGAGTACGGAAAGCCGGTAAATCCTTGACAAAAGCGGATGATTTTGGTAGAATAATCTAAAATTGGATTGGAGGTTTCCTTATGATGAAAAGACTGCTTTTGCTGCTGGGGATTGTTTCCGGTTATTCTGTGTCTCTGGCTGGAATTAGTTATATTAATTCAGGTGACTATCAATATGATGTTCGCCTGTACAATTCTGATAAACTCATTGTTATGGGTGGTGGGGCAGATCGTATCACTTCGAGAGGATATAGTAGCGTTGAAGTTCAATATACCTCAACGCCGTTGAGTGATAACGGTGGAATATGGGACATTTTTGTCCAAGAAAACAGCCAACTACTCTATTTAAATGGCGAAACAGAAGAAATCACTCTTTCCAAAAATGCATCTGCTGTTCTTAAAGGTGGTCGCATAGACGGCATTACCACCCTTCAACAGGTATTTAATGTGATAGTTGGATGGGACATTCATGGAAATCCATTGTACAATACTCACATTGAGATGTTTGTAAAAGACTATTTCTACAATGTAAACACCCAGAAGCTAACAGGAACATGGGGAGATGGTTCGGCATTTAATATCAAGCTTATCGATGTATCAGGCTATGATCGAACTATTGACAACATCAAGTTTACGATTATCCCCGAACCGACCAGTCTGCTTTTAGTTGGTCTTGGCGGTTTGCTCCTGCGTCGTAAAAGAAGTTAATGGATCCAAAGGGCTTTCGGTAATTTCTCCGAAAGCCCTATTTTTAATCAGAATTGAAGGTTTCCCCGCTGCAGGCGGTTTTTTTATGTTCAAATCCCCCTATCTCAATAGATATTTTTGACAATACCCCTGTAAATTTATAGAATACAGTTATGAAAACGATATCTATCAGGTTTTTCAGGACAAAAGGCAATGCCAAAAAACTGAATCGCTTGGCTTTAGAATTTTCACTTCACCAGATTCCCTTTTCAATAGATGATATCTTGATCGTCTATCTGTCCCCGGCTGATTTTGCCCGGTTCCTGTTTTTATGGGGGATTGTCAAACACCAAAAGGATTCGGCTATTTATGTCGATGATTCGCTTCAAACCAAAGAGCAGGCCGAAAAAATAATCGACTGGATCCGCTGCTATGCCAATCGGTCATTCTTTGCCGACAAAAAGGATTATTGCTGTATCAGCCCGGACGTTAAAGAGCTTCACGGCTGGGGCTGCAAATACCTTCATTCGATAACCCGGCATGGGAATTTCGGCAGGCATCATGGTTTGCCCTGGTATTGTGTTGGACCCGAAGAAGGAAAGATTCAGTATATCGATAAACAGGATATTAAAGACATGCTGGCCGCTGAGGCCAAAGCCAAAGGACTTACCCTGTGCCCGATGTTTTCCATCGAACGGGCCTTTCGATTTGTGGACCAGTTGCCCGATCAGATCGAGCAATCGGAAAAGGAAAATTTCAGAAAAGCCCCTCTATTTTAATACCGGCCTATTGGTTCCCAAGGTTCCATGTAAACCGCAGGACACGTTTATCTCAACTTGTGTCCCATCGTAGTAGGATTTCACTTCCAGTTTATACCAGAAATCGGCAGCAGCACTATTGGTAAAGGCGTATTCAAAACTGGTGCTAACCCACACATTGGTACTGTCGGAATTCTGTATATATTTAATCCACGACTGGACAACCGTACTGGTCCCTTTCATTAAGGTTACTCTTATCGTTACGGTGCCCGTCGCTGTCGTTAATCTTCGTGCGGATATGCTTCCAGTGGCAAGGCCGCCGCTGGTATCGATATTATATTTCAGGCCAGCATTATAGCCATTGAACAACACCTCATACGTATCGTCTAATGTTGTGGTATATACGTCTTGATAGGTTAAAAAGTTGCCAATGTAATAGAGCTGATTGTAGTAAATACCTTCGATAGTATCGGCGTCAATAACGTCTGCCACAATTTTTCCAGCAGTGATTAAATCTGCACTGATACTCCCCGCGGTGATATTGCCCATATCCGCTGATAGGGCTGCAAGATTGGCAACTTTAATATGATCTGCGGTGATGGTTCCGGCTTGAATCAGCCCGCCATGCAAGGTTAAAAAGCCGGGCGTCATATAAAATGTCCCGGCATCATTTAACCCAATGACAAATTTGCCTGAGCCGATTGCAGACGAAAGCGTATCGGTGCCATGCAGTGTCGTCGGGGCCGAGTTTTTATCCCAGTAGATATATTTATTCGTCGAATTGCCGGTGACGACGCTATAGGCCGTGCCTTGATAGGTCAAGGTGAATGCCGACCATGTAATCGCTCCCGACGACGGGGTATTATTCCCCACGGTCAAGCCGCTAATCAACGGAATATCCGAGTTGACCGTGCTTACGACATCGCGGAACAGAACATCGCTGGGGTAAAGCTGTCTGAAGTAATCACTGGTGATCGGCTTGATGATGTTTTGGGCATTACTGGCCGGGGAGGTGTAATTATCCAGGGGGATTGACGGGTTTTCATCGTCATAGTCGTAAATTTCCGGTTTGTAGTCAATGGCCGTGATGGAAGCGTACTGATCCTGCGTCTTGGAGATAGCGACAATCCGGAATTTCCGGCCGATTATTGTTGCTTCACCAATGAAGTACACATCGTCTTTTGATGGGACAATATCCCAGCCGGTCAAAACGGTAATCACCCCGTATTCATCGATACTGGAAATCGCCTTTTCCTGAATCTGCTCTACATCCAGATCGGTATTATAGCTGCGGACATAGATTTTATGTGTGCCGGATTCGAGGGTATAGTCTCGGTCAATGGCAAGGGTATTGGCCGTCGCGGAACGAACCCGGCCCCCCTTGCCCCAGTCGGGAATCGAGCTTTGAACCAGAATCACATCGCCCACCGTACAGGCAATCGCGTCAATATCCACTTCAAACTCAACCGTCGAGGTCAAGAGCCGATTCATGGCCAGCCGATACATCCCCGCCCGCCAGGCTTCGGAGGCCTTCGTCACACCAAATAAGTCAATCGTGGATTTGTTCGTACTGGTCCTGATACTGTCATCGACCAGCGAAAAAACGGTTTTTTCATAATCCTGCAAGGCATCGATATAGGACATTTCAAGTTCACTGATCCGGTCCTGCAGGGGCATGAATAATTCTTTGAAGGACCCGGCCTTGATATTGCCGTCTGAAAAGCACTGGACCGCCGCTGCGGTTTTATCAATCGCCAGTGAAACCGTCGTTCCCAGCCAGATCAGTGAACACCGGGCAATCTCGCAGACCTTGAAAGCCGCCTCCCAGACCGATAGCGAGGTATCGAATCCGCCGTTAAAGGTGATCCGTTTTTCTGTCCCGCCCTCTCCGTCTGGAACGAGGTCATCACAAAACTGAGCCAATTCATAGAATTTGGCAAGGTCGATATTGGCCGGATTGATCCCGTCGTAAGATTCAACGGTATAGGGATTTTCAACAGAACCATCACCCCGGATAACCGGCTGAGTCAAAATGTCATACATGACCCACGCCGGATTATTGTTGTATTCCAGCGTCCAGACTGTGCCATGATAGACCTGGATCATCGCCCCCTGCTGGATACAAGACACACTGAAGGACCCCGATAAATCGCTGGTTGCCAGGGCCTTGATATGGAGCATGGAAATCAGGGGATACGTGAAGGCATCATTGAAACTCTCACGGACCACATAGAGCTTGATCCGGTCGGCATACCGGATAGACGACTGATCGGAGGAGGTCTTTGTCAATCGGACTTCATATTTGGTACCGTTGGTTATTGTGACCGGGGATCCGCCCGTATAAGTCGCCGAAGCCTTGTAGGAATACCGCAACGCATCCGAGGTAGCCTTGGTTAGCGAATCCGCAACAAGCGTATTCCAGGAGCCTCCCGATTCGCGGATTTCGATCTTAAAGCCAACGGTATGATTCGACAGGCCCCCGGCATCATTGCCATAATAAATCCCCCGGTCAAACAGGATTTCCACTTCCAGATCGTCATAGTCGGCATCCGGCACGGTATAGCTTATCGCCTCGCCTGTATGGGTACAGAGCCGGTTGACGACATACTGGGCCTTGGTTTTGGGAATCAGGGTCGATACCGACTGAATCGATGTGCCTTTCTTTTCTTCAACCTGGACCCCGTCGTATTGCGTGTAAAGCTGCTCATTGATAAATATCTGGCTGCTGGCAATCCCTCCAACAGGTCCGGCCCCCAGTGCAATCGATAGGTTCAGCAGTTCTTTTTCATTGGCCGACCCTCCCGGCTCCGTATAACAATTGACGATATTGCCATAGACCTTGTTCTGACCATAGTATTTCGGAACGACTACGCCCTGCTGCTGGGCTGTATGGGGATTCCATGAGAAGGTTTGGGATACGGAGGTATCCACTTTATCGAAGTCGGAAGAGGACGGCGTAAGGGCCGAAAGCAGAATGCCGCCGCCAACAATCGTGGCACAATAAATGGCAAAGGCCGCAAATCCTGTGGCAGAGAAACCCATCGCCGAAGCCAATGAGCCTGCGATACCCATGGGACCCATGACCCAGGCCGCCGCCACAATGGCGATTGCATTGAGTATGGATTTCCCGTCTCGATCACCGCCCCCGTAAATCACCGGCGTTATGACAACGCAGTCGTGATCGGCAAGCCGGATTAAATTCCAGCTATCCCTTGATATCACCCTGCCGTTGACACTGGCCAGGATTTGGTCATTATGCTGACATTCCGATTCAACAATGTCCAGCAGCGTATCCGAGGTGATTTCAACCTTCTTTTTCTGCCGGTCCACTGACGGACAAAGAGGATTACTGACCAGGATTAAATCGATAGAAGCCATCTATTTTATGTCTCCAATAGTCCAGCCGTTCAATGGCAACTCTTCTTTTTTGCATGATATGGATAAACGTTTTGCACTCTGGGAGAACGACGCCCATGTGCGTTACCCTACCAGGAACCAATTTAAAGGTAACAATGCTGAAGGCCTCCGGTTGATCCAGCCGGGTATAGTCCGACTTTCCAAACTGAATCGCATCGTGTCTTATGGCAACATCCACAATCGAGGGCCAATCCTTGATACCTATTCCGGCCCGCCGCAGGACCTCTTTGGCCAGGGTAAAGCAGTCGTATTTGCCCGGGCCTTTGGCCCCGTATGCAAACTCACAATTCAGCAGGTCTTCAAACATATCAAACAAGCCTCATACTCTTGGACCGCATCCCGCAGAATCCACCGAACCAGACCGAATTCCCACGCTTCCGGCATTGCGTCAGGGTCCTGTCACATCCTGCATACCCAGCCTTGCCGCCACTGGTATAACTGCCGGAATAATTCGATGAAACCGAGGTATCCAGGGTAAAACTATTGTCATTAGTTTTGGTGATGGTCCATATCCCCTCTAATCCACCGGTTATGCCGTTACAGGTTTCCAGCAGGATCGAATCCCCGGTCTCAAAGCCATGCCCTGTAATGCCAATTGCAACCGGATTGGACCCCGATAAAGTAATGCTTTCTATGGTCCGGCCGGCGTAACCGCAGATAGCCTGGCGGAATTTATGCCGACAATGCAGGGCAATATACCGATTTCGCGGGAATCGC
This sequence comes from Anaerohalosphaeraceae bacterium, assembly GCA_039679345.1. GTDB lineage: Bacteria > Planctomycetota > Phycisphaerae > Sedimentisphaerales > Anaerohalosphaeraceae > Anaeroglomus. The sequence goes on along the minus strand of JBDKVE010000057.1, from coordinate 11,083 downwards.
TGCATGATCGGATTGATCGCCCCCAGGCGGAACGTGATATAATCCCGTGACGTGGTCGTTGCCGTCACATTGAACATCAATTCCAGTTCGCTATAATCCTCTGTCAGATAGTCAGAATTGACCACCGTAATCTTGACCACAGAACCAACACCGCCCTGTAATTGTAATAGGTAGGGCTGCAACAATGTACTCATGGCAGAGACTTTGAGATCGACTGCCGGGATCGTCCCTTTTCCATCGGAGGCAATGGTTTCCAGATCGAAATTGAAGGGCGAATAATGCAGTACAGGCCTATTCGTTCCGGCCCCACCATTGTATAACACAGACACTTCCTGGGCCGAAAGAGCCTTTTTAAACAGCATAACTTCATCGATCATCCCGCAGAATAAATCCGTGGTATCAGAGGCTCCCGATACCCTGAACACCTGAGAATTATCCAAAGACCCCTGAACATCCATTAACTTTGCCGACGAAGTGACCGTAAATGGCACTGATGCCCCGTCAATATAGATGGTCTGGGCTGAATCCCTGTCCACCGTAACCGCGACATGATGGAAGGTATTGTCATTATATCCTTTTACGGTTCGAGCATAGTAATAAGCGGTGTCGTTGGTATCGTTAATATATACACCCAATCGACCGGCGTTGTCCATCTCAATATGGTAGCCAAGGTACGTAGCCCGCTTTTGCAATAGATTCGGTGAAGGAAATGTCGTAAATGCATTGTTTGCTTTCATCCAAAAAGAGATTGAAAAATCATTTGTACCCACGTTTAAAGAAGGTCCGGATGCAACCGAGGCGAAATCATTCACCCCGTCAAAACTCAGACCCTTATTGATCTTGCCCGCGGCGTATGTCGCCCCGGATACCGTCAAGGTCTTTCCATTGCCCGATGAATCGGCTGCATTGCCGGAGGCCTCATCGAACTTCCAATGGGCCGTACATTGAGCCACCACATAATCGGAGGTGACCAATCCAATCGGTTCATTATTTCTTACCAGCCGGAACGTCGTATTGCCTGGATCATTGAGCGTAATATCCAGCAGGACCAGCCAGGCCGATGACGTTGAAACCTTGTTTTTTTGCAGGATTAGATTTTCGGGTAATTGCTTCATACTTCATCCAGGACTACTGAGACTTTCCATTCATTTAAGAGGTTATCCGCAAGCTCAAATACAATCGGCTTCTGGAAACGGACCTCGTACACGGTACTATTGACCGGATTTGTCCAGTTGAATGCCCCCGAACCATAACCCCGGGCCTTCTCAAATGATTCCAAGGTCTCCTTATCAGCGTTTGGCAACTGGGCATACCGGAACGTAAACCGTTTGGGTACCCGGGTAAACCGTGCCCGCGTGATCACCTTGCCGGACTCTGTTTCACTTCTGAGCGTTGGATCAATCGCCGGTTCTTCTTTGTACCCTTCAGCATCTGGATTTTGGGATAGAGTTGGATAATCCGCCATATTTACTTTCTCTGTTTCAATGCTCTATACATAGGACCATTACTATTCATGTCACGGATAAATATATCAGTAACGTATTTTTGGCCGTCCCACTTCGTTTCACCGGCTTTTGCCTCTACCGGTTGTCCAGATTGATTATAAACATTTACCTGGTTTTGGACCGCAACTCCACCGCCTGAAGACGACACACCCAAACGACCGCTCGAATCCCGTTTCAACGGCATGATTGCTTCAGGTCCGGCCTCTCCCATCAGCCCGGCCCCGTTTGCCATAGGAAAGATCGTCGGACGGGTAACGATTCCACCACTGGCAAAGGGGACCAGTCCGCCGCGATAAAACACATTGCCCATCGCCGAATTCACAGTGCCCGACCCCATAAACCCGCCAAAAGAACCCATAATGGATGAGGAGATCCCCTGGGCAATGGGAACCATAACCGTATATTGCAAAACAAGATTCGCAATCTCTTTCGTAAACGACGACAGGGCTTCGGAGGCACTTTTGGCACCCCAGATAATGTCCGTAAAGGCATTGGTGAAAGCCGAACCCACCCCGTCCGCAATGGATTTCAGGGTCTTCATGCGTTCCAGGTTTTCAAGTTCAAGCTCAAGCCCCTTTGATGCCTGAGTCGCCTGGTCTATCGAATATCCCAATTCTTCATACGCGACACGCTGATATTTAATCGTTTCGGTCCAGATTGCAGCCTGCCGATCTGTCAAGGTCATGGCGTACTGCTGGTCCCGGACAGCACGCGTCGTATCGTTCATGCGTTTGATAATGTCTGGATCAGCATACCCACCAGCTCTTTCATACATCCCCCCGGTCAATGCAGGCATAGTCGCATGAGTTCCGGCAGCCGGGGCCGTCTGTCCCTGCGATATGGGATATTTTTTTTCAATCGCGTCGATTTCAGAGCGAAACGCCCCATAAGCCGTCGTCAGTTCAGCACTCAAATCAGACGGCGTAAACTGTTTGATTTTTCCCAGGCCAGTTGTGAAGTGGTCTTCGATTTTCTTCACTACAGATTCCCAAGAACCAGAGGATACAGAGGGGTATCGCGATTCATATCTCGATTGCTGGGAGTCAAGATAGTCCTGAATCTTCTTTTCAGTCAGGGTATCAAGCTCTTTCCGATAGGCGGCTGCTTCTGCTGGCCCCATGATAACCCGACCTTGTGAAGCCAGTTCGTTTTGCGACAAGCGTTTCATTTCATCGGCTATCTGGAAACGGTCTGATTTGATGGCAAGGCCCTTCTCAATCCACCGTGTCATATTGACGGCTATATCAGCAAATATCTTTTCCAGAACGTCCATCAAGGACTGGCCCCATGCCTTGAACAGAACCAAAGAAGCATCAAGGCCATATTTTATCCCTCCCCCGAAGTCAGACGAAAAGTAGCCGATGAATATTTTGATATTGTCAGTGACCCAATTGATCCCGGCAACGAACTTCTCAGACCACATCGCAATCCGATCCTGATTATTCAAAAGCCAGTCTTTGATTGCCGCTGCGGATTCCTTGATCATCGGCAGGAACGCCATTCCAATTGCCTCGGCGGTATCGCCAATCGCATTCCGCAATTGCATCAAGGCCCCTGAAGCGGTTTTTGTTTCTTCTGTCGCCAGGGTGTAGGCTTCCACCCCGACTTTCATAATCTGGTTGAACTGTTCCTGTTTGGATTTGGATGTATCCAGGGCAATCCCATGCCGGGCAAGCATTTGGGTATGGCCTTGATAAGCTCGGCCCACCAATTCCACCGCCGGGGCCAGGTCCATATTGTATTTGGCGGCTAAACCAATCGCGGCCTGAGTCACCTCTTTGAGCCGGGTTGTATGAACGCCCATATTTTTCAGGACGGTCATCTGGGCCATGATCTGGTCATCACCATAAATGGTATTTCGCTGCATTTCCGATGAAAACCGGGTCAAAATATCCAGGTTGTTCCTGGTATCGGCCCCGACCAGCCGCAAAGCCGAAGACAGGTTGCGGTAGGCCTTTTCCTGGTCCAGGGCATTTTTGAGGATATACCCGGCGGTCAAGCTGGCCCCCAATGCCGCGGCAAGTCGTGTCACGACGCCCATGGTTGACGTGGCAGCAGATTTGACGGTATTCGTTGCCGCTGCAAACGTCGCCGCTCCGGTTATCGCCCCCCTGGCATCAATTCCGAGTTTCAATGTAGGCATCTAAATACACCTTATCTAAAGCTTTGATCAGATCATGGTAATAGTGGACATCGCGGATTTCGTTGATGTCGCACCAGACCTTGATTTCACTCAGTGGTATCGGGTTTGGATTAAACCCAGAGGTTCGGCACTCATTTAATTCCCGAAAGGCCCGCCAAACCTCTTCTATATCTTCATACAGAGCCGGGAAGTCAGCCGGGACCTTCTTTTTTCTGATCAGAAAATCCAGATGCTTCCCGTTTTTCAAATGCCATTTCAGGAACAAGACAAATTTTCTTTGGCCTCTTCAATTTCTACCGACCGATAGGCTTCGGATTCCCCGGCGGTCGAAACCACGAAACTGAAAAAATCTTCCAGCGTCGGATCCTTGAAAAACTCCAGGGCCTTGGCCGCCGAATACGGGATCTTCTGGCCGTTGTCGTCTTCGAGATTATCCCAGCCGATCAAGATGTGCTGGGCAATGGCCGGTTTCAACAGGTCAAGCCGCTCTTCTGCGGGCATGAGGTTGTGACGAATCCGGTTCATGTGAGGCTTCAGGATCATTTCCACGGCGTCCCGATAGGCCTTGCTGCTGATGCTGGCAATCTTCAGCCGGATCCCTGCGGCATAGTCCACCCAAACGCCTTCTTTGGCCTTTTTCAGGTCCGTTTTTAAAGTTCCAATCTTTGCCATATTACTTCTCCATTATATAAGTCATTACCCCCTTTATGGGCGGCGACGCTTCCCGGTGAAACGTCAAACCGCCCACAGGAGGAGTAATGATGTAACTTAGGCCGCAAATTTCACGATACGGAGCGACACCTTATCCGAGGTTCCCATAAACGCAGTATAGGCCAGCTCTGCCATGACATCGGAGTTCAACGCCCCGCCGCTTCTCTGGCCCGACGAAAATTTCACCCCGGGCATATCGAACACATACGCGTTGCCGGCCGCATCGACTACGACGAAGGCAAACGAGGTGACAGTCTGGTTCAGGTACTTATCAATCAGGGCCTTGTTGTTATAGTACGCCGTCAGATTCCCCGTAATACTGACCGTACCGGTACCGATTTCAAAGGCCCCCAGAGACCCGATCTTCTGTTTGGCCCGCAGGTTGTTTTTGAGGGTTATCGACAGTGCCGAGGCATCCATTGCGTTCATATTCTCGAAAATCGAGGTGATATTTTCGACGGCATTGACCGCTTCCGTTGTGGTCGCCGGGGTATAACCCGTCCCCCCGGACGATGTAAGCGACGTCTCCTGTTTGCCGATGAACGATAATCCACCGTTGATAATCTGATCCACATTGACATTCAAGGTCAACTGCTCCGGCATCATGCCGGTAAACAGGGCTATTTCGTTGGGCAGGTCTTCATAGGTCCGTTCGATATTAAACGAGGTCTTGGATATGCCGTTAAATACGACGGCTCCCTGATTGATTGTCACAGCATCCCCGGCAGCTTCCGTGACCAATGTCCCGCCAGTGACGACAATCTTGCCCGCGGTCTTACTGGCAATCTTGAAATAGCCATTATTGGCGGCTTCGGTGAATCCCGTCACCTTGATCCACTGATTGACAGCCAGGTTGCCAAAACCATTGCCGGAGTCATTGAATGAATTATCCTCCGACGCCGCCGCAATCGTCGCAGCATTGACCGTGACGACGGTTGACCAATCCCCCTGCTTGATCGTCACTGATTCCCCGGCTGTGTCATTGACCAGGGTGCCGCCTGAGACAATCAGTTTCGAGGCCGTCGCCGATTCCACCTTGAAAAATCCATTATTGGCCGGGTCTCCGGTAAATCCTGTGACCTGGATGTACTGCCCGGGGACAATACTTCCAAAACCGTTGGCTGAATCATTGAACGAATTATCGGCTGCCAAAGCCGAGATCGTAATCGCCGTTACCGTAACCGCTGTCGAATTGTGCATCAGGACCGCCAGCAACAGATCGTCAAAGGTCCCGAACGAGAACTCGAAATTAATATCTCCATCGGCACCGACATTATTCCGCTTGATACCTGCAATCTGGCGGTCAGAACGAATCTCATTTGAGATTGTCGTCTGCTGGGTCTGTTTGAGGCTTTCGCCGGTATGCCGCAGGATCTGCAAATTAGCCCCGGTCTTCTGGACGCCAAAGGAGCTTTCTTTCACATACGCCAATCTGACGCGATTTGAATCACTCATGGTATAATCCTTTCCGTAAATCCTTACCTTATTCGTTTACATAAAACGGACAGGTAACATTGACCTGCCATGCATCATCCCGCCGTCCTATGGTTTTGACGGACGGAGTTTGAAACTGAATCCCGCTGACGGATACGCTTTTAAAGGCGGCCTTAATATGGGCTGCCATAACCCTTGCAGCCTTATCGCCGGTCCCCAGTGGATAGAATAACTGGGCAATCATAACGCCCGCGGTACGATACCCCCTGACAATCTCGGTCTGGAAGGATTCCCCATCCAGAATCGACAGCCGACACCAGGGCAGATCGGGCTTTGCCATATCCTGATTGTCGTACTGCGTCATCAGGCTATGAGGGTCCGCGATTTGTGCTTTAAACCGTGTCCGGATCGCATTGGTTGTGGTCGTGGTGATCATTCAACCGCCTTTGAAAACATCACTTTCAATTCTTCTAGGGTCAGCGACATCATCCCTTCCGGAGCCTGACGGCTAGTCCCATCTTCCAGGAATTCGATGTAATCAACATTGTTGGAAATCCAGACAACCTGGTATGGCGGCATATCTGCAATCGCCGCAAGGCCTTTTTTTATCGTTTCGCCGCCGGACTTATCCACGGCCTCAATGGCCGCGGTTGCGGGACGGCCTATCGTCACCTGCCAATTGCCTCTGGCCCGGCCCGTATCAACCGGGGTTTTCATGACCAGCCGCTTCAGGGCTTCAAGCACAATCTTCTTCTGAAGCAAGATGACCTTCTCAGGGACAAGGGTTTTTGCAAAGTCATCGACTTCCTGGTTAAACTGTTTCAAATGTGTCTGGATTGCATGGATCATTTATCGCCTCAGTTGCAGCATATAAAGAACGACCTGTTCCTTGCTGTAAACAGGCTGAACATGGATAATCTTCCATTCTTTCGAATCGATAATCACCTTCATTGTGGACGGCTCAGGAACAAATTCCAGCCCGAATGCCGCAACACCCGTCTGCATATCACCCACTTGAACCAGATCGCCGTCAATGTATTTCGAATGATAGGGATACGGCGGGATGATCTTCCTCGGATAGTCCACCGCATCACCCAGCGTCGTTTCACCCGTTGCCGGATTGTATGCCGCAGTCGGATACAATCTGAACGTCACGGTCTTGCCTTGTGACTCGATCAGGCGATAGGCCTTCTGAATCATTTACATTCCCTCGAATGGTCTGTTGTTCAATGTACCGCCAGTATCTGCCGTGATAAAATGATGATCAGTGTCACTTAGAACCGGCTCAATATTCAAAATTTCAGGCCTGCCAGTTTTATTCCTTTTCCTTCCAGCAAATCCGACACGCTTCTTTGCCACTAGACAAGGCCGTGACCAAATCAATTTCAAACCCATTTTTCACGTAATAACATCCCTTTTTATGAAATTTCATTCCCGCCAGAGTAACCCAGACTGTCGGCAATTCAGAGGGCTCCTGATCGTTTTCAGTCGTCGGGTTGTCGTTTTTCACAGACCAACAACGGCTCAGATTGGCCAGGTCCTGCAACTGGAAACTCTGTTCTCCATCTTGAAGCCAGTGAGCTGCTATATAAGCAAGATACTCCCTATGGGTCATCCTGTACATCGACGACGTGGAAGTCCATCGCTTCGCGTTGACCAATTGGGCGTTCGTTGATGGATAAACAATAAGCACAACACCTTCCTTGTCGATACAATACAGCCATTTCGGAATAGAGGTCGTATCTGTCATGGCTGCCTGATTGAGCACCTGTTGTGTATGCAGGGCCTTCGTAAAGCCTGTGGTCAATGCAGTGACTGCAACGGCTAAAGTCAAAACAAAAATAAAAGCATATTGCTTAACCATATTTAACCTCGCATCATTTGAGTTGAACTGTTGATTATGGGCCTGATTAGGGCATAGATTTTAGGATATTGTTTCATGGGCATCTTGCCGCCAACATAACTGATGCTTTGCGACAGAGGCCCCACCGTAGAACTTTCACTGGCAATGGTTCCGGTTTCAATCACGCCAAGCAGGTCATCCCCGGCGATAATACGCAAGGCAGCTTCAACCACAGCAGACAACAGGCAGGCAGGCATTTCATCATCAGGGTATTCATAGCCGTCATTGTCAATCGCCCCCTGTCTGGGCCATTGAAGATTCTGGCGTTTTGCCTGGGTATTCCAGGTCTTGCAGCCCTTGAACCTGTCAGCATATTTCAGGTCGATATACTGCGTCGCAAGCCGCAAAGCCTGTTCCTTACTGGCATCTGTGGCAGCAGACCACGCCGCCGAATCCCCATGATTGGATACATAGGTATTGGCATCGGCCAGCGAAATATAGCTGTCCGCCCCAGTTACCCCCGTGCCTGTTTCTACTGTTAAAGCCATGATTGACCGCCTTTATTGAGTCCCTGCTTTTGACGGGTCGAATTGGATTTCTTTGAGCTTCTCGATGATCGTTTCACGTTTCTTGATGGTCTTCGGAAGCCCGGCCAGATCAGCGAACTGGGCGATCACTTCATCGCTGAATTGGCTGAAGTCGACGGAATCGGCAGGCGGAGTTGCCTTAGTAGGTTCTTGACCTTCAAGCACATAGCCGTTATTGGCGTAAGTCTCGAATTGATCGACGCCGATAGTCATTTTTACACCGTCCTTGACAACCTGGATCGGTTCAATGGTTCCCAGCCCGTGTCCCAGGATTTCCCGGACATCGACCGGCTCCCGGCGAACAATCTTGCCTTCGGCAAACAGATAAACCGGGACTTTCCCGTCTTTGCCTTTGAGCTTGCGGATCGGAATGCACTTGGCCTGGGACATCATTTTTTTGAGATTTTCCTCGAAAATCCTTTTTTCGATTTCATTATTCGTCTGCATAATTTGTTTTCCTGTGAAGGGTTTTGATAAAAGCTTGCCGGTCATCCACAACCGGCAAGCCATGAATCACGTCGCTTCCTGCCCGGCTTATTTCTTGGCCAGAAATGCCGAGTAATTGATACCCGTGGCAATGGTACCGGCAACGACCGTGTAAAGTCGTGCGTATCGGTACAGCATGTCCTTGTGTTCATTGTTGAACGGCAGAATATGGCGGCCAATCGTATCATCCTTGTCGCAATCGCTGCGTTTGACTTCTTTGGCCGACAGGTTCAGAGCACATCGCTCTACAATATTGCCAGCCGTGCCGAAATCAGCATCCGGAGACAATTGGGCGATGATGTCATAAACCTCGTCTTTGCTGGCGATTTCCAAGGCCGATACGTCAAGCACAATATCGCCTTCAACCAATCCAGAACCCAGGTCCAAGACCCTGGCTGCTGAATTCACCTGGGCTGCTGCGGAAGCCGCAACTAAACCGGCATCCTTCAATTCAAGCCCAGCATCAAATGTGTATCTTTTTGCACTCATGGTTTAACTCCTATTCAAAGTTCATTTTTGCATGGATTAAGCAACGACGGCGGCGTTTTTGATACCCCACATACGGGCCGCACATTTGCCGTGGAAACAGGCGATACCGGAATACCATTCCACCCGGGTACGCTCGGCAGGTTTGGTCTGAAGTTCCCCCAGATCACGGGCGTCAATGTCGCCGTTCTGAATCCCGATCAGCTTGTCCTGCTGGTTCGAAATGCAGTAAATCGACGTGCCGGTTGACGTGCCGCCGCCCGGGCAGGCTTCATTGAACTGAAGGATTTGGGTTCCGGTCTCATCGTCGTCGATGATGACAATCGGCAGATCCCCGTAATACAGAATCTGCTGACCAAACTGGTTCTTTTCCCAGTGGATATTGCCGGAAATAGAGGTATTTCGGGCCGCAGCCGAAAGACGACGACGCAGGGCCTTGTTCATCATGATATGGGTCGGGCTGGACACCATATCCAGCAACTCATCCAGCAGAGTCAGGCTCAATGCATCCCCGTTGGCGGTACTCCCGGCCGGCAGAAGCTGATTGCCTGTCAAACGGACCTGCAAGCCGTCAAACTCCCGCGGCTCCGTGGTCGAATCCCCCTTGATGAATTTCTTGGTCCAGGCCAAAGCCATCGCCTTGATCTTGCCGTTTTCCTGGACTTCCCGCTGGTCCTGGCCCATCGTCTTCAGGATGAACTTGTCCACATCGGCATCCCCACCGGCGATCACCAGGGGCTCCGTCAGAGGGTTAATAATGCCCGTGCTCTCATCATAGGCTTCATTGATACCACGGAAACCTACGCCGGGCAGGGTTTCTTCCCGGTTATATCGCAGGGCATTCCCTAGGATATTGTCGAATTTGAGAATTTGCAGCAAATCCGAGCTTCGAGCATACATCTCGATAATGGCCTGACGAAATACATCGCCGGTATGCAGTTTTGCAGCTTCAATAAGTGTAAGCATGGTTTATAACTCCTAAACAATGAATTTATTTTTGCTGTTGTCTTGCGTAGCGTAACTTTTCTTCGGGAGTCATCTTGTCCAGATCAATGCCGGATTTCCCGCCTGTGTGATTGTCCGCTCCGCTCCCCGAAGCTCCGGATCCACTGAACGCCGGGGCAAAGGTCTTATTGCCCTTCAGTTCTGAAACCAGTTCCGAAATCGTCATTGGGTCTGTCGAACCGGTCTTATTCGTGATTCGAGCATTGCCCTTATCATCAACGATTTCGACGGTATAATCACCGTTGTCCAGCTTCTTCATGCGGGTCGTGTTTCGCACATGGGGCAAAAGCAATTCCACATTGCCTTTGTTTTCCGCAATGGCCTTGACCGCCGCCGCTTCAACCAGGAGCTTTTCAAGCTGCTTGGTCAGCTTATTGATCGAATCATCCCGCTGCGACAGTTCGCCGGTGTGTTTTTCGGTCAATTGCTTTTTCAAGGCCTCGATCTGCTCTTTGGTCTTGTCGTCGGTTCCGCCTTTTGCCAAGTCTTCAATTTTTTTCAGGGCCTCGCGGGCTTTGGCGGAATCTAATCCGTCAAACGCCTTCAGTGATCCTTCAAGCTTTTCCCGCAACGACCGCTCAGAGGACAGGGCCGATTTCAACCCCTTGACGTTCTCCAAAACAAAGTCATTGACAGGACCTACATCCAGCAGGTAACTCCCGTCGTCCTGCTTTTTGTATTCCTTCTTCAAAGGTTCACTTAATTTGTCAAAGGCTTCCTGATTCAAAAGAGCTAACAACATAAAACAACTCCTTGCCGATGTCCCACCGGCTGAATGAAGCGGCTTCCCACCGCCGAGCTTCCCGCTCTGATTAGTTACTGTTATTTCAAAAGAGCCACACGCTCTTGCTACGCTGTCGCTGGCAACAAAAAAAGGGAATGA
>JBDKVE010000056.1:0-18150 GCA_039679345.1 Anaerohalosphaeraceae bacterium | reverse complement strand
CGGCGGAGGGAGTTGAATCCATACATCCGTTACGATGTAAGTATCACAAAACACCCGGAAATCCGCTTTCTGCATTTTTAACATAAAAAATGAGGATAGACAAGCCGTAAATAAACAGAAACACCCTGCCCTGGAGTTCGTTTTCTCAGGAAAATAGTTTATCAAATAGAATCCCCCTGCAACAGAAATCCAGGCAGGATACCAATAAATGGGTATCTTTTCAAAACATTACATCGTGGATTTGAGCTTATTGCTCCGGTTCAAAAGATGGGCAGCGATAATCCGCACCCCAGGACTCCTTCGGCTCAGAACCCATGATAAAGTCGAGAGCTGTTTTCGGAGATTGGGTTAATTCTTCCACGGTAAGCCATGTTTTTGAGCAGGAAACGCCATTGATGCTCATGGATTGGATATACGGAGCACCCTGTTCGGCATTTTTTGCATGAATGATAATCTGCCGGCCGCCGTCCAGATTTAGTGTGATCTGTGGGAACAACGGGCCAGTGACGGCAAAGCCGCCCACCCCGGGGATCTCCGGATAAAGCCCCATCGCCGCAAACACATACCAGGCCGACATCGCCCCGCTGTCATCGTCGCCGGGGATTCCCTCGGCTTTGTTGGCAAACGAAGTGTTCATCACCCGACGCATCTGGGCCTGGGCTTTCCAGGGACGCCCCATCCAGTTATACACCGGCACGACACCAAAACAAGGCTCATTACCGGCCAGATAATTGGGATTTTGATAATCATACCCAAATGCAATTTTTGTCATTAATTGGTCCAACCGAGTCTCGGCAGCACGTTCGCCTCCGATATCACGAATAAGCCGACCCAGATTGTGTGGAATCCCCCACGTATAGTGGGTGGACGTGCCTTCCTGACAGCCGTCATTGGAATAAGGATTAAACGATTTTTTCCATGAACCATCCTTGAGACGAGCCCACAGATATTTTTCAGTGGGGTTCAGAAGGTTAAAAATACTCTGGGAACGGTTGAGGAAGTAATGATAATTTGGGTCATCCCCAGCCACCTGACACATCTGCGCGATTGAAAAGTCCGCGACGGCATATTCCACATTCTGCGAAATCGCATGAGCAATCCCGCAATCGTCGGGATAATACCCATACTTTTTGTAATCCTCCAGATGGCTCCACGTGATGTTATTGTTGCGTCCCCAAAAACGGTTCTGTTTTCCGGAATCGACCATGATCGCCGTCAGTGCTTTAACATCAAAATCCCGAGCCCCAAAGACATAGGCGCTGGCAATAAACGGGGCCGCGGGATACCCGGACATAATCTGGGTTTCGTCATTAAACATACTCCACAAAGGCAATCCGTCCCCGCCATTATATTGCGTCTGGCGGGATGTCTCCAAAAAGGTTTGGCAGAAATCGCTGGCGGCCTGCGGATACAAAAGGCCCCAGAGCTGGGCCTGGGTGCGATAGGTATCCCACCCGGAGAAGGTGCTGTAGATATGATGCCCGCGACGAGCATCATAAACCTTATTGTCCATACCGATATACTGTCCATTGACATCCTCAAAAATATTGGGCGTCAGCAGCGTATGGTACAGTGCCGTATAAAAAAGGATCTTTTCATCTTGGGTTCCTCCGTCAACCTGCACTTTCCCGAGCGTCTTATTCCAGTCGGCCCTGGCAGCGGTCCGAACGGCCTGAAAATCCCAGCCGGGGATTTCTGTCTTCATATTTTCCTCTGCATTGGCCAAACTGACATACGAAATCGCGGTTTTCATGGTAATGGTTTGGGGCTTTGTACCGTCAAAACTAATGTAAGCGGCTATATTATCTCCTTTCGCCTCGGTAGCCCCGGACTGTTTTTCATCGCCCTGCCAGATACCGCAATCCGTAAATGGCGTATCGAAAACCACCGTATAATAAATGACATAATCATTGGTTTTCACATGACAAAATCCGCCCCCCTTAATCCAGCCGGAAAGGGTACGCCGTTCGGGATCGATAGTGATGTGTCCGTCACGCAGCCCGTTTGCAGAGGCCGTCGGATTAAATACAATATGGGCCGCTTCGGCTGTGGTATAATGGAATTGCCCGATACCGCTGCGGATGGTGGCCGACAACTCCACGTTGACAGCGTATCGGTCCAGCGTAACCGCATAATAACCCGGCGAAGCCTTTTCTTTTTCATGCGTATAAGCAGAGCTGTAGGTGTTTTTGTCGGCGACTGGGGAGACCGTCAGCGAGCCGGTAACCGGCATAAAAGGCAGTTCACAGGTCGCTCCGCACCCCACACCGCTGAGGTGGACCAGGCCAAACCCATTAATTTTATCGCAGGGATAGTGATAGCCGCTTCCGTGATTACCGACCTCCGTATGCGGACTGAAAGACAACATCCCAAAGGGCACCTGGGCCCCCGGATAAGTGGAACCCGAACCTCGCACCGTGCCGATAAAAGGATTTACATAGCCGGCCCAATCCGAGGCGGAACCAACGCCATCCGAAGCGCTCCATGCGGATGGTACCATTATGATAGCTGACAGAATTATCACCGATATCATACAGATAGTATTGAGTTTTAACATGATCCATCTTTCTTATTCATATATCGATTTATTCAACTGCACAGACTCTGTTATCGTTTCCTTCGGCCTTCTTTAGAGTTTTTGTTATTGCAGGCCGGTGCGGCACATAAGATTGGCTAAACCGCATATTCTCAGTCACGATGTGTACAAATGCGAGCGAAGGGAGTCGAACCCCCACATCCGTTAAGATACAAGGACCTAAATATACCCAGAATGTCGCATATCGAGCTTATAACACTAAAAATGAGGGTAGTCAAGTCAGAAACAGGCAAAAAACACCATGGCTCGGAGCCTGTTTTCACCGGAAAACTGAATTAGTTCCAGACTGCCCTTAGACTACATTGGGACGACAGGAAAAACCATCCTGATTCATAACTTTTTATTTCGTAATAATTGCAATGCTTCAGAAATAACTAAATCGGTCTGAGATTTTCTATCAAACCCATTCTTGACCATAATATCCGGCTTAAGACCAACTCCTTCAAAGCATTTGCCATCCGGCTGCAGCCCCCTCCAGGACGGTAAATACACCGTCACTCCATTACCCAAATCATGTGGTTTCGGATTGCCGGTACTTCCCCGAGTAATATCACCCAAGGTTACACAGTTCGGGACTTGCTTCATCATCAACGTGAAGTTCTCGGCACTGCTCGTAGTCGCAGGTCCAATAAGCAATGCAACCCTGCCATTGTAATGAGGTGCATTTTTAGTCGGATTAAGAACCCGATCTTGAACAGGTTTAAAACGCCCCAGAGGATCCTCTAAATCAATAGACTCTTGTTTTGCATAGATGACGGGCTGATCGATAAAACAACCTGCAAATTGGCTTGACATGCTGTCATTTCCACCGCCATTGGTTCGGACATCAATAATCAATGACGGCATACCCGAGAAGTTCTGCAATACCTTAAAAAGAATGTCCAAATCCGCCTTCTCAATGCTCCAGCTGGTAATCAGAATATATCCGATTCCATCGGGATACTGCCCTGTATAAACTATATTGGATTTTTTGAAAAACCGCGGGACCGTTTTTTCCACAATTTTAAAATTCATGTTTGGTGTCACAGAATCTTTGCAGGTTAGGAAGGTCTTGCCTGAAGCAACTAATTTGATGTGCCAATCCTCTACTTCTGCAAGCATCATAGCGGCAATACGAGCAAACTTTTCCGGATCATCTGCTTCCCACAGACGCTTTTGATTACGACTGAACAAGTTTTCCCAGTTAACTTTTTTATCATTCTTGTATGAATAGTAAGTCATCATAGAATGCTTGAGCTTTTCAGACGCCGCCTTATGTTGATCTGAAGCCTGTATTCCATTGGCGACAGCCTGATTGTTCCATGCTGTGGTTTTAAAATAGATACGAAATGTCTCAGCGGGTTCCCCTTGCAAATTTTTGAACATTTTTGATTGTTTACGGGTATTGATTCGGAAATCATACTCATGGTCAGGCTTGAGATTTGCAGTAAAAGCAAATGTTCGTTTTCCGCTCCATCTGGGTTTACCGATCATTTCAGGAATCTTATTGTCATTCCCCCACAACGCATATCCCGCATGACTCATATCCTGATTGAATAATATTTGAATCTCAACCTGCCCGGGAGATACACTCATGGTCCCATTTTCCGGGATGACTCCAATCACTTTTGGTGAAATGGCAAAAGCCGCCATGCTGCACAGTATAAAAACTAAACTATATTGATAATGATTCCGATATGAATTGAAAATGGCTAATATGAATCTCTTAAAACATAAAGTCTTCTGCGTAATAGTAATGTCAAGTGAATTAGTGAGCATGGGGGGGATTTCACTTCATAGCATTTTTGATATCTTTTTAAATTTCTTCCTTAGCATCGGTAATTTCTTTTGCTCCACGATGAATTTCAATAATAGCCTGCCCAATATTTCGGATAATAAGGACAGCGGGGCTGTTGAAAAAGTCCAACTGCCTCTATTTATCGAACAACGCTTCCTTAGAGTTAAAATAATGCGAGCGAAGGGAGTCGAACCCCCACATCCTTTCGGATACAAGGACCTAAAATTCCCCGCCAAACCCGCTTAACGGAGAGTAATTAAAGGGTCCTGGTACATTTATTTACTCTATAACATCATTATATAATTAGGCAACTATCCCCGGCTTCTTATTGTCTGAATCGGACAAACAAGCTGCCCAGCCCCAAGAGAATAAATGTCATCGGTTCGGGAACTGAATACGCAAATATATTATTCCATAACGCCACATTCCGATGTCCTTCCGGAACCGGTATTGATGGATCTGTAAATCCACCAATATCCGTCAAAAAAATCGCACGACCGCTGCCCTCACAGAGGACATTATTGTCAATTATGGCTGCAGCACTAACACCATGCTCATCATTAATTAGAGACACGGCATAAGGCCCAAGATCCAGAATCTGCCCTTTAAGGGTATCGTATGAATAAAAAGTTACGTCACCATAGGGACCGCTTATTATCGGATGCGAAGCATTAAAATTAAAATAAAAACCTCCTTCATAGTATTCGCTGTTATATCGCACTCCGAATAAACTTGCGACACCATTCTGGAATGCATCAAAAAACATATTATCTCCAAACAAAATAAGAGATCCTCCGCCTAAAACAAAGTGATATAACGAAGCAGTTTCATCCGATGATAAAGCGCCATCATTCCCGGCAAGGCCCAGCCCGACAAAAGCAATATCGATGTCAGCCAGTGACGATGGACTGAATTCGTTTACTGAGACCAAGGTATACCCTTGATCCAAGACATCTTTTGTTGCCTGGTTCATGGAATAATCGTTTAGTCCGTACCCGGCATAAGTTCTGGAAGGAGTTAAATAACCGACATTTTGCGCATGAACAATTGCAGCTAACACACTGATAATAGGAATCACAAGTCTCTTTTTCATCTTTCCTTCATCCTCTCTTTGTGTTATTCTTTGGCTTCTGAGGAAGAAAAAAGGGGTCGGGTACATTATTCTTCCTTTTCTACTGCGAGCGGAGGGAGTTGAACCCACACATCCGTTAAGATACAAGGACCTAAACCTTGCGCGTCTGCCAATTCCGCCACGCTCGCTTTGTGTTAAAACAACTCGTCATTCGAGTCGTCGTCTTTGTCGTTGGAACCGGATGGATCCGACTCGGCCGGCTTTTGTTCCTCTTTGGCCGAAATCATCTCAATCCGTTTTTCCGCATCCTGCAAAATCCCCCGGCAATAGCGTATCATCTTCATCCCCTTCTCGTATTGTTCAAGGCTTTCCTGCAGCGGCACCTGTCCCATTTCAATACGGGAGACAATCTGATTGAGCTGGTCAATCGCCTGCTCAAAACTCAACTCTTCAGTTTTTTTATCGCTTTTTGCCATCTTAAACACTCTGTATTTTCTGTACGACGCTTTCAATTTTATTCTGCCGGGCCAGTTCCGTCTGAATCACATCACCCGGATTCACATCCGCCGCAACAGTGACCACTTTGCCGGTACGCTGATTGACGGTGATACTGTATCCCCGTTCCAGCACACCTCTGGGATTCAGAGCCTGTAATCTATTCTCCGCGGCGGTAATTTGCAACACCTTTTCCGAAAGTCGCTTATGAAACGCATACCCCGCCCGACCTGCTAATTGCTCAAGATGGTTTCGACTGGACAGCAGAAATCGCTTCGGCTCAATCCGGACCATCGCCATCTGGGCCTGCTGAATCGCCTGGCCGGCTCGTTTGAGCTTCTGTTCCATAGCATCTTCGAGGTTGACCACCACCTCATCCAGCCGCTGGATATTATTTTCCAGAACCCGCCGGGGTTGCCGGAAAATAGCACTGGCCAGAATAGTCTGTAACTGCAATTTCAGATGTCGCAACTCCCCTTTCACCACATGCGCCAGCCGTTTCTCTGCGGATTCAAGACTTGTCAGAACTTCATTTATATCCGGAACAGCCAGAACCCCCGCCTGAGTTGGCGTCGATGCCCGTACATCCGCCACAAAATCCGCTATGGTAAAATCCACCTCATGCCCCACAGCACTGATAACCGGCAATTCGGAATCATAAATCGCCCGGGCAACCGCCTCCTCATTGAATGCCCACAAGTCCTCCATGGAACCGCCGCCTCGCCCTACAATCAGGACATCCAATCTCAGCTTTTTTCGCATTTGATTGGCCTTGCGAATGGCCGCCGCAATTTTGGCCGAGGCACCTTCACCCTGAACCGGCACATCAAAAAGATATAACTCTACGCATGGCCAGCGTTTATAGATACTGTTACGAATATCCTCAATCGCCGCACCGCTGGCACTGGTAATTACCCCGATATGCATTGGATACCGCGGCAGTGGCTTTTTATGCTCTTCATCGAAAAGGCCCTCGGCCTGCAGTTTGAGTTTCATCTGCTCAAAAGCAAGCTGCAACGCCCCCACCCCGGCCGGATCAAGCTTGTCAGCATAAAACTGGTACCGGCCGCCCTGAATATAAACCTCGACAGAACCGGTCGCCAATACGGCCATTCCATTTTCCGGCCGGAACTTGAGTGACTT
This sequence comes from Anaerohalosphaeraceae bacterium, assembly GCA_039679345.1. Lineage (GTDB taxonomy): Bacteria > Planctomycetota > Phycisphaerae > Sedimentisphaerales > Anaerohalosphaeraceae > Anaeroglomus. Next base: position 11,067 of record JBDKVE010000056.1, on the reverse strand, counting down.
GACCTTACTAGCCCACATCACACAGGACAGAACACTGCCCGCATCTTTGAGCGAAAAATAACAATGGCCACTGCTGTGCACCTTAAAATCACTGATTTGCCCACTGACTATCAGCCGGGACGGCAGATGCTCCTCAATTGCCGCCGCAACCATGCTGCTGACCTGGGAAACCGTATAGATCGTTAACTGAGTTTTAGCCATTGCAACCATTAATTATCGGACTACATTTTGTGGCCGCCACAAGACCAGCCAAATCGCTGATTAATATACTGATGGATGCCAAAAAGAACAGAGGCAAACGACAATAATTATCGCATTGAATCATTTTCGTGAAACACCCTCGGCACCCTATCCCTCTCAACCCCTTATTGAATAAACACTTGCATCAATCGCGCCCGGAGAGATTCGAACTCCCGACCGACGGATTAGAAATCCGTTGCTCTATCCATCTGAGCTACGGGCGCTTTAGTAATGGGTGCCTGCCCCTGAGGCAAAGCCCCTCATTAAAGAGGTATAATGTTATCGGCAAATTACGTGATTGTCAATTGAAAAAGACCATCCGGCCGTTCAATTCCCGCCTCTGGCCCCAGCCAGACAAAAACCCGCTTCGCTGTCAAACCAGCGGAGATTTTTGCTTGCAAATCCACTCCATATCACTATACTTCAGAGTTTCGTAAATAGGCAAAATACAACAGGTTTCGAAATGTCAGGGAAAAATTATGCAATGGATTAAATGGATCCGTAAGAATCGTCAGACTGTGATGACCGTCGCCGTTATCGTCTTAATGATTGCCTTTGTCGGCGGTTATGGTTTGGAAGAACTCCTGATGCGGCTTGGACACGGCGGCAATCAGACGATTGGAACATACAGCGATGGGCTCAAAATCACCAACCTGGATATGCAGAATGCCCGTCAGGAACTGGAAATCCTCAAGGCCATCATGGCTGACCAGCTTCTGTTTTCCAAAACCACGCCCATGGGAAGCCCTGACATTAATTCCCAGATGCTTGGGTACCTGCTGTTTTCTGATTCTCAGGTCACCGGCCGGTTGCGGCTTCAGTTGCGGCAGGTCGCTCAGAGCGGACGAATTCCGCTGACCACTGCACAAGTGGATGACTTCTTTGCACAAGATACCGAACGTCCTGAAATTATGTGGACGCTGCTTTCTTCGGAAGCCAAGCAGGTTGGGATTGTCATGTCAAATGAACAGGCCGGCGAGGTATTACGCCAGGTTATATCCCAGATGACTGAAAACCGCGTTGATGCGGGAACCGTGCTTCGCTCGGTTGCATCGCAGATTAAAGTCGAGCCTGCTCAAGTCATTACCACCTTCGGCAAGCTGCTGGCAATCATTAAATGGTCGGACATGGTCTGTGACAATGAAAGCGTAACGCTGGCCCAGACCCAGTCGCTCATTGGCAGAGCCATGGAACGCATTGATGCAGAGTTTGCTAAATTCCCTGCTGACTGGTTTATTGACGCCGCCTTCAAACCCACCGACGAACAGATCAAAACGCAGTTCGAAGCATTCAAGACAGCCCAGCCCGGACAGGTTTCTGACCAGAATCCTTTTGGTTTCGGCTACATGCTTCCTCATCGCGTCCAGATGGAATACTTTGTCATTCTGTCGGAAGATGTCAAAAAGCAGACCGAAAAACCCACTGCCGAAGCGATGGAAAATTATTACAGCACGAACATCGATCGCTACCGCTCACAAACCCCGGTGGATCCAAATAAACCCGATGGAGACAAGATTACCAAAACACAGACCTTCGCCGAAGTCTCCGCCTCGATTTATCAGGCTCTCGAAAATGAGCGAATTGAAAAACTCATGCAGTTGATCATGAAAGACGCCAAAGACTGGCTGGATGAGGAAACCATCAAGCTCGATATGGAAAAGGCTACCCTCCAGCAGATCCAGCAGGCCAGTGGTGATTATTCCCAGGTTGCCGCAAAGATTACCGAGAAATACAAAGTTCCGGTCTCTGTCGGTCGAACCGGACTTCTCAGCCTGTCAGATTTCGCCTCGGATGATTGTCTCAGAGGCCTTCAGGCAGTCCATTCCGGATTACCCGTGCAGTTATCCGATGCCGCCTTCAGCGTATCCACCGAAGATGTCCCGCAGAAATCCAAAATCGGAGTGTATGTTCCCCGCATGTGGGAAAATATCGGCCCGATGGACGGCGGTTATTATTCGGACAAAGATGCAAAATATATGAATATCAAAGCTGTCTGCAGGGTGATTGATGTCCAGAAAGCCGCCACGGCCGAATCAGCCGACACCCAGTACAATACCGCGGGCGTTGTGTTTGATAAAGCTCAGGCCGATCAAAAGGTATTCAATTTGAAACAGCGGGTCATGGATGATCTGCAGAAACAGAACGCCATGGCCGCAGCCGGCGCCAAAGCCGAAGAATTCAAGCAGATGATTGCCACCGGTGACTGGGATAAGGCTCTGGACCAGTACAACGCCAAATACGCCCCCAAAGATCCCAACAAGATCACGGGCAACGCCTTCAGACGGCTGGCTGTCACGCCGCTTCAGCGTCAACTGCTGGCTTCGGACAGCGATATCGCACGAATGCGGCAGATGATGGAAAATAATCCTGCCAATGCAGATTATTTTCAGGAACTGATTACCAACAACATCCTGAATATCAAACTTTTTGCCCTCCTTGGCGACAAGGCGGAAACCGGTGTTATTTCCGAGACATTTGAATTTAAACCCGGAATGTCCTGGTATGTCACCAAAAACATCAAACGCCAGCCTGCAAACAAGGAAGACTACATCGAGCGAAAAGGCTTTGCCGCATTGCAGGCCAATTTCGCCGATTCGGCCGGACTGGGACTGGTTCATTTTAATCCCCAGAATATCCGTACACGCATGAATTACACGCAGGTGGTTATCGAAGAACCTGTCGATACCCAGGCAGACCAGACCTCCAAAAAACAGGGATAAACGATGGCATATCGAACCAAAGCCGATTATCTGTTGTGGCTGGCTGTGGTAGGACTGGCCGGCTGGGTCATCCCCGGCGGCGGCCATTTTCTCATTCGCCAGCCCAAACGAGGTATTGTTATCTTCATCACGATAACGCTGACCTTCGGCATCGGTTTGTACATTGGATCGATTGGCGTCATTGATTCCGTCGGCGGCTGGGCCTGGTATCTGGCCCAGATGATCGCTACGCCCGCCGTGCGGATTCTGGATGGGATGACACGCAGCGGCGGATATGCCAGCCGAGCAAGACCTCTTGACCTCGGCCAGATTTATACCGCTGTAGCCGGCCTGCTGAACCTGTTATGCATTCTCAGCGCCATGTTTATGGCTTACAGTGGTCGTGGTGAATTGATTGGCCAGGAGGATGAAAATGCCTGAGTGGAACGCCCTTCTCGCATCGTTTACCACCCCTGAACATGTCGGCACGACGGCAATGTCGATGCTGCTGATGTTCCCCCTGCTGGCGGCGATTGCGGTTATTTACAAGACCACCAAGCTGCGCGCCTTTTTCTGGAAATCCATGGTTTTGGAAACGGCGGTTCTGTTTGGGGTATTGAGCGGCTTTATGATCCTGGCGATTGTCGTGCTGAACCTGGTGGTCTGGCTGATTACCAGTTAGCCGGCAGATTTTATTCTTCTTCCGGCAACGGCTCCAGCAGCCCCAGTTTCACCAGCGCATTGCGTGCGGCACGCTGCTCGGCATCTTTCTTCGTAATAGACCAGGCTCCGGGGTACCGGCGATGATTAATGACGGCGGCAATCTCAAAACATTTATTGTGGTCCGGCCCTTTTTCGTCCAATAACTCATACATCGGGGTCGTATTGAAATTCTTCTGACAATACTGCTGGAGCATCGACTTGAAATTATCCTGATGTTCGTTGGCATCAGCCTGCATAATTACCGGCTCAAACGCCGACAGGATAAAACGGTTTGCCGCTTCCAGTCCGCCATCCAGATAAATCGCGGCAATTACCGCCTCGAGCATTCCGGACGCAATCGAACCGGCAATGGCACGGCTGTTGTCCGTTCCTTTGCCAACCCGGATAAAATCAATCAGATTTAGTTTGGCCGCCACCTCCGAACAGCTCTTGCGGGATACGACCGTGCTTTTCAGCCGGGTCATTTCCCCTTCCAGATAGGAGGGAAATCGCTCATATAAAAACTGACAAACAACCAGAGACAACACCGAATCCCCCAGAAACTCCATACGCTCGTTGCTGTCCAGACGATCATCGGCCTGGGAAGAATGGGTCAGGGCTTCGTGCAATAACTCCTGACGCTGGAAATGATACCCGATTGCTGCTTCTACCTGAGACAAATCATCCGACTGCATAATCGTTCCTTAAAAAAAGCAGGCAGATTGCGAAGACCGCTCCCAAAGCGGTTTTCGTAATATGCCCGAAACATAATACAATATATATTATATACTCTGTACCTGGATGTCAATTCTCAAGAATGGGCCCATCGTTTTTTTAGTTGTCCTGGGCCAATCCGCCTAGATTGACGTCAATTGCAGACCCGCCAGAGCCAGAAACTGGTCGTCGGCAAATTTGAATACCGTATCCAATCCGGTCAGACGGAAAATTCCCATGGTCTGCGATTTCATCCCGCACAGAATGAGCTGGCGTCCATTTTCATAGAGCGCTTTGCGGAGCTTCAGCAGTTTGGCCAGGCTCGATGATGTGACCATCGTAACGCCGGCAAAATCAATCACCACATTCGTGTCAACGGTTTCCGAAGCCATACCAACAACCGTCTGGAGTTCCTCCCCCAGATACGGCTCTTCAGCAAGGTTCACCAGTATTACGTTTTCCGACCAGTTTTGAATACCCATAAATAAACTCCTGAATGACAATCCTTCAGATGCCATATTCATTACTATGACACTATTACGCATTCTGTCTGTCTGACGGGTATATCGACTGAAACCTGTGACCAATTTACCCGATGAATAAAAAACTTTTGCGGATTTTGTCAAATAGATGACATTAATACTCTTTTTTTCTATCCAACAGCTTGTATCCGGATTTATTTGCTTTTGCCCGGCAGAATCGCTATAGTAAATACTGTGAATACGGGGGATTATGAGACCGCACCCGGATTGATGCACCAAATCTTTGACCCTAAAGAGCTTATGCAATTAAGTTTCAATCGTATTCCGGCGATAATAACGGGTGTATTCGTACAGACTTTCAAAGTCAGGGATACCTACAATTGAGGTGTTATTATGGAAAAGAATTGTGCAGGTAAAATCGCATCGTCTTTATTTATCGGACTGTTTTTGTCAGCAAGCTTATATGCAGAACAGGTCGATTGGCGTATTTCGGGCGGCGGCAAAATCAAGGAAATCCGCTATTTCAACCAGCCTGCTGCGGCAGCCGCTCAAGCCGCAACCGAGCCGGCGACTGCTCCGGCCACACTAGCCTATACCATCGATTCCCCTCCCGTAGATGGATTTGTTCCGTGGATTACCCTGTTAACCACCAACAAACGCGAGGAAGAGCTGGTGCTGGATGCCATTATCGAGCCGTCTATAAGAGGCACATTGACTAATTCGGCCTATCAAACCCAGTACGCAATTGGTATTTTCGATACCGGGGCCAGCGCTCATGTGCTGGGTTATCAAAATGCCCAGATGCTCAAATTATTTAACAGCACCTACAAGACCAATAATGTCACCGTTGTCAGCGGTGTCACCGGCGAAGTGGATGCCTGGGTCAGCCAGCCTTTTGGTTTGTTTGCTCAGGGTTTGTGGGTACTGGAACCCAACAGCCCATCCGATCCAAGCCCCGTGCTTGGCTCCACCGCCAACTTTGTCGGCGAAAGCAATGTCTCGGTGCTGATGGGTGACAATCCAGGTACGATGCCCGACTTGATTACCGCTATCGGAATCCCGCTAAGCGTGTATTATACAACCTCGATCAAGCCCGGCAATCCGATAACGATTACCCGTAACGGCACCACCTATACCGCTCCGGAAGTGCATATCTATTCACAGGATGACCCGGCCATTCCATCTTATCCCAATAAGCTGCCCCTTGAATTACGGCCTCTCGGTGCGGCTTATGTGCAGTACATGGCCTATGATCTTGAAGGCATCATGGGAATGATGCTGGATCCCTGGGGCGGGACAGAAATGTCGTTTAATCCCACCACGCCATCGGTCATTATTGGAACGGGCACACAGAGTCTGTTTTTCGTCCACAGTGTGGATCTGACCGAAGGAACCAATTCCGCTGTCGATAAAACCCGTTTCATGCTGGATACCGGTGCCCAGATTTCCGTCATCAGTTCCCGTATTGCCGCACGCCTGAGGCTCAATCCTGACAACCGTGATTTTGAAGTCGAAATCGAAGGCGTCACCGGTGAATCCATCATGGCTCCGGGCTTTTACCTGGACTCCCTGTCCATGCCTGCGATTGGCGAATGGCTGGAATACACCAACGTGCCGGTCGTTCTGCTGGACATCTCCAGTCCGGAAGGAGGAAAGCTGGACGGTATCATTGGGATGAACCTGTTTACTCAGTATAATCTCGTGATTCGCGGCGGCGGCATGTTCCTCCAGGATAACCCCGTACTTGAATTCGAGCGGCTTACCGCCCCGTTGGCCGGCGACATCGCTCCCGCTCCGGCCGGGGATGGAAAAGTGGATATGCAGGACCTTGGCGCCTACAGCGGCGTATGGATGACCACCAGCCAGTCTGCCAACTGGAATGCCAGCGCTGATATCGCCCCTGCAGACCAGCCGGATAACACCGTCGATATTCAGGATTTGAACCAACTGGCCGACAACTGGCTGACCGGCTCGCTGTAAGACGATTACAGCGTTCGCAGGACCAGCGCCAGCGGCGTCTGAATATTTAGAATATCCTGCGGCAGGACAAATAGTACACGGTCCCCGTGGGCTGCCCAGGCGTTGCTTAGAATCACCTTACTGGATGATTCGATAAAATCATCAAAATTGCGAGGCCGGGTCTGGCAAATGCTGACTACCCCATAATGCAGGCTCATCTGCCTGGCAATCAACGCATCCGGGCAGACCGTCAGAATCGGCACGTCCATCCGAGCCTTGCTCAATAGGCGAGCACTGTGGCCCGCCTGCGTCCAGACCACCGCCAGTTTGGCCTTGACATGATCCAGCATCTGGGCGATTGCCCGCGCCACCGCCGCAAGCTCACCCAGCCCCGGCTCGGTCTCAATCAACGGACGTTCATGGTCCTGCTGGTCCTGCCACGCTTCAATCCGATGGCAGATATGGGCCACTGCTTTAACCGACTCAACCGGGTATTTGCCCACCGCCGACTCGCCGGACAGCATAATTGCATCGGTAAAATCCATCACCGCATTGGCCACATCGCTGGCTTCGGCCCGTGTCGGCGAGGCATTCTGAATCATTGACTGCACCACCTGGGTGGCCACAATCACCGGCTTGCCCAGCCGGCGGCACATTTTGGCGATACGTTTCTGGGCCAGCGGGACTTCAGCAATATCCATCTCGACGCCCAGGTCGCCGCGGGCAACCATCGCCGCATCCGCCGCCTCCAGAATCGACTCCAGATTTTCCAGGGCCTGCGGCTTTTCAATCTTGGCAATCACCCGTATCCATGAATCCCGGTTGGACAGGTATTCCTTGAGATGGTGAATCTCGGCGGCGGTCTGCACAAAACTCAGCGCCAGGTAATCCAGGTTATTGTGAATCGCCCAATCCACCCAGCGCCAGTCTTTTTCGGTAATGGCGGGAATGCTCAATTCCGAATCGGGCAGGTTAATGCCTTTATTACTCAGTACCGTCCCTCCGACAAGTACCTTGCAGCGGACTTCCGTGGCAGTCTTTTCCGTCGCCGTCAGCACAAGCTGCCCATCATCAATCATCACCCGCTGGCCGGGCAGGACATCCTGCACAAAGGCCGGATAATTCGTCCCGAATCGATGCAAATCCCCCACCGGGCAATCCGAACAGATAACCACCTCCTCGCCGGGCTCGAGAATCTGCCCTTCCGGCTGAATCTTGCCGATTCGCAATTTGGGTCCGCATAAATCGCCCAGCACACAGATTTCATACGTCAGCTTCGTGCGAATCTGGTTAATCATATTCAGCCGCTGCTGATGCTCCTCGAAGGTGCCATGCGAAAAATTCATGCGGAATGTTGTCACGCCCGATTGAATCATGTCCAAAAGCATGGCCTCGCTGCTGCAGGCCGGCCCAATTGTTGCCACCACTCCCGTTTTTGTCAGAATCATCTGTATCCCTTTTATCATCTGGTCCAGCCCGGTTCGCATGATGTGCGACAAAGGCTGTCCGGTTTAATCCACCCATCACACCCTTTCCGGATGGGTGGCTAAATTATATAACAGGGTCTCGGTTTTGTCCAGTTCATATCTCGTTCCGCTCCCACACGGATTTCCCGGTTATCGGATTAGCCAATGTTGCCCAGACAGGCTACACTGATTCGGATTTGATGGTAATCCACCTGCCCCTGCAGAGAATCATAAATGTCCTTCAATCGCCCGGCCCGCGTCTGAGTCGCTGCATCCACAATCCGTTTGTAGGTCGCATCATCCACCCAGGGTTGCGGTGTTTCTATCTTTTCTTTTTGAATATACTCAACCAGATATTGAATCGTGGTGGATTCGGCCCTTTTGGTGGCGGCGGCAACTTGTTTGACAGACTGTTTTTGTTTGAACAATTCAAACGCAAGCAATCTGGCCTGACTGAGACCGGCAGATTTTATCTGACCATTCGAAATGCCATACTCCGTCGTCGGCCCTGAATCGTTATCCATGTCCAGCTCATGGACACGACAATAATCTCTTATGGTTTCGACAAACTGCCTGCCATACTGGTCACATTTTTGCTGACCAACGCCCTGCACATGCAGAAACTGTTTCAAAGTGGACGGACGCCTGCGAGCCATATCTCGCAGTCCGGAATCACTGAAAATAATATAGGCAGGCATTTGCTTTTTGGCGGCAATGGCTGACCGCAATACCTTGAGCGTTTCAAATAATCCTTTGTCAACACCATCCCACGACTCGGATGCCGCTTTGGACTGCTTTGCCGGTTTCTGAGCGGGCTTATACAAACAAGGCTTGAACCCCCCTTTCAATACCGCACGCCCTTTTTCCGTCACGGTTAATACATGGTATTCGCCGGTTTTTGCAAGAACCCCCTGCCCGACAAGTTGTTCGATCCAGTCCTGAATCAAAGCCCTTGGATGCGAGTTCAATAGATTATAGGTACTCAATTTGTCATGACCGTTTTCGATAATGCGCTGCTCGGCTGAACCGGTCAGCACCAACGCAGTATAAGCCCCGCCAAACCGCTGCCCGAGACGAAGGACACACGACAGGATTTTTTGAGTAATGACCAAAGCATCTTCCACACTGTCAAGCTCACCCAGACAGACATCACAGGCCTGGCAATTCATTTTGTCTGTCGTTTGTCCGAAATAGTCGAGGATGACTTTATGCCTGCACAATGCACTGGTGCAAAAACGATACATATTATCCAGCTTGACCATCGCGATTTTTTTCGCCTCGTCGGGCATATCCCGCATCAGGCTTTTCCAGACTCCATAATCGCCGCCGGAATAAAACAGGCAACACTCCGCTTCAAGCCCATCCCGCCCTGCCCGGCCGCTTTCCTGCTGATAATGTTCCAGCGATTTGGGCATCCCGGCATGAACCACATAGCGTACATTGGATTTGTCGATCCCCATACCAAATGCAATGGTTGCAACCATAGTGTCGACCTGTTCTTTGATAAATCGATCCTGATTCTTTTTACGAACCGGGTCGGTCAGGCCTGCGTGATATGGAGCAGTCCGATAGCCTTTTTCTTCGAGTTGGACACACATGACATCTACATCCTTCCGCCGGATGCAATAAATAATACCTGATTCCTCCTTGTGTCGATCCAGAACGGTACAAACCTGTTTGAGAATATCGTTTCGCGGATGCACCTTATAAACCAGGTTCGGACGATCAAACGAGCCGACCAGCACCCCCGGCCTTTCAAGATGCAATTGGTCGGCTATATCATTTCGCACCTGCTCGGTTGCCGTGGCCGTATAGGCAGCAATCGTAATGCCGGGAAAGACCTGCTTGAGCCGGCCCAACTGCCGATATTCCGGACGGAAATCATGCCCCCACATACTGACGCAATGTGCCTCATCCACGGCAATATAGGATAAGTGTGTTTTGTGAAGCAGTTGGGCAAAACCTTTGGAAAGCAATCGCTCCGGAGACACATACAGGAGTTTTAATGTCTGATTCTGAATCCGGCCCATTACATGGTTCTGCTCATCTATTGAAAGAGAACTATCCAGCCGCATCGCAGATACACCGCATTCCGTCAAGGCATCAACCTGATCTTTCATCAGGGAAATCAATGGTGACACCACCACCGCCATCCCACCCATTGCTGCGGCCGGGGCCTGATAGCAAAGTGATTTCCCGCCCCCTGTCGGCAGGACCACGATGCAGTCCTGCTTTCTGCATAAATGTTCCATTGCCTCCTTTTGCAGGGGCAAAAAGGATTCATATCCCCAATGCTTTGCCAGCACCTGCTGTACTTTGTGCATCAGTGGCATTATCGATTACTCCTTCGTCAACTATAAAGTTGTTTTAAGTTGTTCGCCTCAAAAAGGTTATAAGTGCAAAACAGACAAAACGAATGCCGGAATTGGGTTCGTTTGGCCGGACATGGTCCGGTTCTATGCCGCGAGAACACACAGGGTAATCCAATTCTACATAGGCGCGACGAGGGAAATTGGGTTCGTTTGGTAAAACTCGATTCTAGCCTGCTGCTGCCAGAGAATAAATGGACAGACTAAGGCGTTTTGATTAAGCGGTCTTATCTGCAATTACCATTTTAGTGCGGTTGACCTTATTGGCCGTGACTCGACTGTATGAACTTTTTAAAAAAGCCCTTCTTTGTCCGGTTTCAGGATTAACAAACCCAGCCTGAAACCCAACACGGAGGGCTATTATAACAACCTAACATATCCCTTACAATATTATTTTTAGAAAATTCAGACAATTCCCATAGAATAATATCCTGCT
>JBDKVE010000055.1:0-17120 GCA_039679345.1 Anaerohalosphaeraceae bacterium | reverse complement strand
CAGGCCATACGCTTTCGAAAATACGCTGCAATAATATTCCCAAAAAAGTTTGGCTGCCGCATAGGGCTACAAGGGATTGGTCGGCATAGATTCGACCTTTGGCAGTGTTGGTGTATCGCCGTATGCCGATGAACTGGCGGCATAAACGAACCGTTTAATCTTACAGTCTCTAGCCGCCAGAAGCAATGTAAACGTGGCATCCACGCAATGCCGATGGGTGGTGGCCGGGTCTGCGACGCTGCGAGGGACAGAAGGGATTGCCCCCTGATGCAGCACGACATCGATATCTTTCATTGCAGACCGGGCGACAACCATATCTCCCATATCGGCTTCAACAAAGTCGATTTTATCCAGAAACCCTTCCAGGTTTTTCTTCTTGCCTGTAAGGAGGTTGTCCAGGACGCGCACAAAGCATCCTTCCTGCACCAATTTTCGGCAAATATTGGATCCAATAAAACCAGCGCCGCCGGTGATCAGGTATCGAGTCATTGCAGATCGCATCCTGTAATTAAAAAGCCTGTTTGATCTGTACCCGCTGATAATCCTGATACGAACGGTAGGCTTCGCGGAAATAGCCTCCCTTGCGACTCTTGACGCCCATCAGGACGGTACCGAGCGTATTGGCGTGCACATGCTGAAGTTCCCGCAGAATACGCTGGGCGGCGCCGCGATGTGTTCCTGCGGCGCTGAAAACAACCAGTGTTCCATCGGTGCCGGAAGCGAGCACTTTGGCGTCACTGACCAGTAACGCAGGGCCATCTATAATCACATAATCATAAACTTGTTTGCATCGTTCCAGAAACTGCTGCATCCGGGGGCTGTCCAGCAATTCCGCCGGGTTGGCCGGCAGGGGGCCGCTGTCCACGACATCCAGACCTTCAATGCTGCTGAAGCGAATGATATCCTTTTCGTCGCTGCATTGACCCATCAGATAATTGCTCAATCCGAAATCGGGGTGTTCTGACACGGTGCCATTGGTTTCCGTACGCGGAAACAGATGAGCCGTGGAAGGTCTTCGCAGATTAGCGTCGATCAGGAGCACCCGCTTGTTTTCATACAGCATGGTACTGGCCAGATTGACCGCGACCGAGGTCTTGCCGTCGCCTGCGGCGGGGCTGGTGATCAGCAGTGTTTTGTGTTCGCTGCCGCCCGGACCGGACAATTTCAGGTTGGTCCGCAACTGGCGATAATTTTCACTCATGATAGAGTAGGGGGCCTGACGCACGACATGGGCCAGTTCGATACCCTGGATATCCTTGTCGTCGTCGGAATGACAAATCGTACCCAGTAGCGGAATCCGCAAGTGCCGCATGACGTCGCTGGGCGTTCTCAGCAGGTCATTGAGCAGTTCGATAGCAAAGGCCAGACCCAAACCCGCGAACAGCCCCAGGATAATACCGACGGGCAGCAGCAGTTCAATTTTGGGGAAACTCATCCACAAGGGGACAGGGGCCAGGTTTAGAGTCCGTAACTTGGCAATCTGTGGGTCTTGAATCTGTGAATAGAGTTTCTCGATATAGGTATTCATTTCATTCAGGAGTGCAATTTCATCCTGACGCTGCACTTCCAGCTTGTTATATTCGGCACGAATGAGATCGACATCTTTGTATTCAGCCTGGGCCTCTTTGAGCTGTTTGGTGGTTGTGTCTAATTGCTGGACCAATGCCGCCATCTGATCTTCTGCGGACTGCCATTCCGATTTCCGGTAGATGTCACCGATTTCTTTTTGGCGTTTAGCAAGATCGCTGTACATCTGTTTGAGGGAGTCTCTTATTTCTTTGACAGAGCGATGATCTTCACCAAGACGGGTCAATCGTTCAGCCAATATCGGCTCAGTTGCTGCAATATTGGAGCGAATTTGCCGGGCGATGGCATCCTGTTCAACCTGCTCCTGAGTCACGTCTTCGAACTGGGCGGTTTCCGCTCTTCGTTTCAACGTGGCAATCTGGACTTCGAGATTGGATTGGTAGCTATCAAGAGAGCTAAAGCTTGATTCAATATCTGCGATTTTTACATCCATATAATCGCGGAAGGTATTATTGTCGGACAAATTCAACCGGGCAAAACGGGTGCCGGAACGAATGTTGCCCAGAGAGGCTTCGAGGGTGTCGCGGCGTTTGATGACTTCTTCGCGTTGTTTGGTGCGTTCAGCCAACTGGGCGCGAATGGATTGCAATGCGAGGTCCCGCTGGGAAGCGGTGAATTTTTCGACCATTTTATTGACAATCTTCGCGGATTCCGCGGCATTGCAGGTGGTCATCCCGATTTCGATAAAGACAAAGTCTCGGGGTGCGGTTGCACTCAGGTGGTCTTCAAGGTCCTCAATGGCTTTTTTGACGGCCTTGTCGCGGCCTCCGATGATATTGCCATCGGCATCCACATCGGCAAACTGCTTGAACCAACTGGTGGAACGAATGTCTGCGTCCTGTATCAGCTCATTGAGCAGTGCCTGCTGTTTGACGAGGGCCGCCTTGGTAAAGCGGAACTGGTAATAGGTGTCTTTCTGCGGCTGGTTTGCAGGAAAGGTCATGGGGTCACCATCGACCGGGACCAGAACCTCAATTTGAGCTTTGGTGCTATAACGCGGATAGAACTGTTGAAGCAGAAAATGGGCCGCTGTGCCAACCACTGCACCGCCGATAGTAAACAGAATAATCATCCAGACATGACGTCTGAGAATCCCCAGGAGTTCCTTGGGAGTCATGAACTCCGCAACAGGCATCGGGGCTGTAATCGGACGAGGCATCGGAACGGGTGCCGGGGTCACTGCACGTTGTATGTTTTGATTCATAAGTTTTGCTCCTTAAAGGGCATTGCTGATTTAGAGTTTTAAACTTTGAATAGTTTTGTCCAGATACGTCTTTTCTTTTTCCGGAATATCACGTCCCAGTTCAGCCGCTTTTTCAAAGGCGACCAGGGCTTCCTTGTTTTTGCTCTGGCCCATCAGCGCCATTCCGAGATGCTTGAACACATCCCATGGCGGTGTTGTATTGGTACGCTCGTAGGATACAATGATCCGTCGCATATACTGTTCTGCCTGTGCATATTGACCCGCCTTGCAGAGGGCATAAGCATAGGTGTCCAGGAAAATCGGATTGCCGGGCAGTTTTTGATGGGCGCGGCGGGCATACGTTAACGCCTTATCAATCTCAAGATCATTATCCACCAGCAAATAAGCAAGATTGTTCATCATGGTTTCGTCGTTTTGCCGCAGCTTCAAGTTCGTTTCGAGCTGGTCGATCGATTGTTTCAGATAATTTTTATCTGCAGTTTTTATATATGCCTGCATGAGTATATTTGCTTTTCGATTTGAAAATTCCAGCCATTGCTGGCTATTCTGCGGAACATTCTCAAGACATTGATCAATGTGCGTCAGCGCCTTATTGAAAGAATCCGATTGTTCCGATAAATTCACAAGCATCAAATGAGCAGGAAGGAATTTGGGCTCAGTCGCCAGTTTCTGATTGCACCATTTCTCAACAGGTTCTTTCCCCAGAATCCGTTCCATGGCTGAAAGGGTGGCCAGCAGCATGGACGAATTGTCGGCGGTTTTTTCGATGGCATTATTAAATGCCTCGAGAGCTTTTTCGGGCTGTTTCAGTTTGGATTGAGCCAAAGCTATATTCCAGTAGGCCACAGGCGCCAACGGTCCGTTAATATATTTGGATGCCGCTGTCATAGCATCATCAGTTTTCTGGGCGGCAATCAGGGCTCCAAGATAATTATCCAGTGCCGTGGGATCATCAATGCCTGCTTTTTGGGTTAAAGTCAGGCTTTTTTCCAGCAGTTTTAATGCGGTCGCATAATCCTTTTGCTGCAGATAGAATAATCCCGCCCGGTTATACCAGAAAGGATCGTCAGTAAATTTTTCAAGCGTTTTTGTATAAAATGTTTTTAAATCATTAAAACGCTTGTTTTCCCGATAGAGCGTTTCCAGCATGATTCTCAGTTGCTGGGGTGCCTGCGCATCGGTCATTCCGATATTTAATTCGCCGGCAGCAGCTTCAATCTGCTGATTTTGACTGTATAGAATCGCAAGCTCCATGCGAACCGTGGCATTTGAGATGATCGATTTGCTTCGCTGCAGTGCATCGATGGCCTGCTGGGGCTGATCCATCAGACGATGTATGCGTCCCTTCAGACGCCAGCCCGGAGCGCTGTTTGTGTCTTTTTCCAGATAAAGCTGAGTCTTGGCCAGAGCGGCTTCCAGATCTCCCTGGGTCATTATCAGCCATGCTTCAAACAGCAATCCGCGACTGTCGTCCGGATAACGCTCTTTAAAGCTGGCCAGTTTTTTCTCTGCAGGCTGGTCATAGCCGGCCTCAAGGTATTTCTGGATCACCCATAATTCCATATCCCCGGTTAGTTCTTTTTCCGCGATGGCATCCAGATGGATTTTCATGGAATCGAGTTGATTTAGTCCGTGATTGGCTTCGATCATTCCCTGCAGAATCTCTACTTGTCCAGGATTGCTCTGGTTTATTTTTTCAAGAATAGTCAGCGCCTTGGCATATTGTGCATCATTCAGATAGAACTGCCAGAGAGCGTTTTCGTCCTGTGCAAAAATCTCCTCGGCCTTTTGTCGCTGATTGGTGACTCTGAGATATTCAGCATACGAGGCCTGCACCATCTTATCCGCCGGAGCCATTTGCCAGGCCTGCAGAAAAGCACTTCCTGCAATGTCCAGGAGGGCTTCGCGTTTTGATGGATCCATTTCCTGCTGTGACTGCCGAATCGCCATGTTGCCCAGCATCATCGCATTGACCGCATTCGGATTGTTTTTCAGGAGAACTTGACGCATAGCCAGTGCTTTCTGTGGGTCGTGCTGACTGAGCGTTTCCGCATAGACACTTTGCAGCTGCCACTCTCCGGGATTGAGGACCATGGCCAGCCCCACTGCCCGGTCCGCTTCGGCAAGCTGCTGCGAGGTAACTTTGTTTCCCAGATCGCGGTTTCTTTCAAACAGGGCTGATGCCAGTTGACGTGCAGCCATGCCGTTCTGAGGGTCCATCTGAAAGGCGGTTGTGGCATTATCGACAGCCGCTGAGTAATTTTTCTGCTGTAGATAAATCTGGCTTTTCAGAATTGCAGCCACGGCCAGGGTGGGACGCAGCGTAAGGCATTCATCCAGGCGTCGGAGGGCCGTGGTATAGCTTTCTTTAGCGACTTCAATCTGAGCTGCAAACAGATTGCCTTCACATCCGTCCGGATTATTGTTCCGGATTTTCTGATAGACGGATTCTGCGGTTGCAATATCTTTCTGTTCCAGCAGAAATCCAAAATAACCGTTGCATATTTCAACGTTGTCGGAGGCCTGCTGATAGGCCTTCTCGTATTGTGATTGGGCCTGTTCTGTTTTACCCAGAGAACGATAGTGCTGGGCAAGTCCCAAAGCTCGTTGGGGTGTATCTGGGCTTTGCAGCAATACTTTTTCCAGCAGTTCGGTTCGACGGACGGAGGTCACAGCGGCCGGATCCGGTTCCGCCATCTCCAGCTTTAATAGCTGCGCGGTAGTATTGTTCGGGAATGTCTGAAGATATTGATCAATCAGTTGTGTAATCCCATCGAGCTTGTTGATGTTGATTGCATACCTGCAGTAAGACGCCAGAATGGCTGAATCGACTTTATTCGGCAATTTTTCCATGAGCTGTTTGATTAAATTGCCTTGTTGACTGCGAAGCTGGACCATCGCTGCCTGCTGAACCTCTGTGGCGCCCGAGGAACCGCTCAAATTAATCTGTCCCTGCAGCCGACTGATCTGCAGTGAGATCGACAGCAAACGGGCATGAATGGTCTGGGGATCATTCTGGTCCATGTCCTGAAGAATCGTATCCGCTTCCTTGAATTGGCCGGCCTGAATTTTGGCATGAGCCTGCATGATTTGAACGGCTGGATTTTTTCCGTAGATGTGGCTATAGGAATCAATGAGATTGGCGGCACGCTGACCGGCTTGAAGTTCCAGCAGAACGGATGCATAATCAAGAATTGCACCGGGCTTTTCGGGGGCAATGCTGCTGCGATTGTATAAGGCCTTCTCCAGAAACTCCCGCTGCATTCCCAACGACCGCTGCTGGGCCGCCAGCCGCGAAAGCATATAGCATAAATAGGAATCCACGGAGGAATAATCGCCGGCTTTATCCAGAGGCTTTAATTCCTGATATATCTTATACAAGTCGCGGAAAGCCTGCTCTGTTTTTCCTTCCGCAAGCAACTGCATTCCCTGCCATTGCCGCGTCAAAAGATTGTTTTCACCGAGTATCTGGCTGATATCACTGATGGTATTTTTTGCTTTTGACAAATAAGTGCCAATCGCAGATTCATCCTTGGCGTCACGAGCCTGCAGGGTCTGTTCCACATAAGCGCGGGCGAGGAAAATTTGAATCATTAATCGATTCTGGCGGGCCGCTCCTTCTTTGGGGCCGGGTAGGACTGCAGCCTCGGGATAGGTGAGTGCTTTTTCAGCCTGGTCAATTCCCTGCAGCAATAAATCGCTTTCGTTGTAAAATGAACCGACACGGTATTTCAGCGATGCCAACCGCATGGCATACATCACTTTTTGTGTGCTGGTTAACTCCAGTGCCTTTTCGATATTTTGGATTGCCAGCGTCAATTCCTGTCTGCGGTCCATTGAACCGTGCAATTCATAACAGGTTGAAAGAATGGCATAGATTCGATCCGAATTGGGGAATGTCCCGACAAGGGATTCACCTTCTTTGCGGACTGCAGGCAGAAGGTTGGGGTCTGTTTGGGCCTGCCGGACCTTGAGATCGAGGGCAAAGGCATTCGCCATGCTTTTGTCGGAAGCATTGTTCATCGCATCTTGAATAATCAGCTTTACTTCGTCCTGGGCCTTTTCGCGGGCGGTTTTAAGTGCAAAGGCTGAGGTGTTGTCTTTCAGTTCTGTTGCGCCTTTAAAATAGTCCAGTTCGCCTTTGAGCAGGGTTGCTTCAATTAAATATTCATAAACGGTGGCATCCTGGGGGGCCAGTTTTTTTAATGCTTTAAGATCCTTGATGGCCTTGGCAACCAGTTCGTCCCGAAATGCCGAAGATCCCTGGCGGGCGATTTCCATGGATGCGCGGGCATTGGCCATTAAAATGGATAAGTCGGGCTCTGTTTTGGTTTTTTCAAAAATCTCCAGCAGTTTGGACGAATGTTCTTCGATCATTTTCCATGCGGATCCGCTGCCGCTGTCGGCCATCTGGTAATAATAATCCAGCAGTTTGCGGCGAGCTTCAATATGATTCGGATTGACACTGATTACTGTCATCCAGCATTTCAGGGCGTTTCGCCAGTTGGGTTCATGTTCATCGGTGCTGGTTAAATGAAAGTCCGCCATCTCAAAGAGAATGTCAATTTTGTCTTCGTCCAGCTTGCTGTAGCCGTATGCTTTCCCGAAGAGCGGCTCAGCCGTTTTGAAATCGCCGGTCTTGAATGCTTCACGGGCTTTGGTAAGACAATATTCGGGATTCCTTTCGCGAAGGTAACGGATACCAAACACGCCTCCCATCAGGACACAGCCAACTACCAGTATCAATACCGTATAAGCCACTTTTTTATTTAATTTTTTTGCCATTCTATGTGTTTCCTGTAATAAAGCAGGGGGTTACTCGATAATTTCGCCTCGCTTGGCTTTTTCCCAGTCAGGCCAATGGTCCTGTTCCAGGACCGGCAGTAATGTCGAAAGCAGCTTCTTGCTGGCTTCCAGAGTCTGTTCTTCATTTGGATAAATTGGGCCGGTAAAGTCTGTACCGTAAAATTTCCATTCGATCTTTGCAAAATAAGAATATTTGACAAAAAAATTCTGCCCTAACAGGGTTCGCGTTTCTGTACGACTGCCGCAAAATTCTCCATTGGCTTTAAAACAGTATTGTACGGAAAACGTGGATTCCGGAGTTACACTGTTTTTTTCCTGCCGACTGAACAAAACCGATTGCATCGAAATTGGCAAAGGTTTTTCCTGGCCGGGCCAGGAGATGTCGATGGAGACTGTGCCAGCTTTTAATTTCGTATTGCCGCTGCCGGCGTAACATTCATCCGGCACATGCGGAACCATATCTGGATTTCCGGTATAATACGTGATAAATAATGTCAGATACCGTGTTGGGCTATCGTTTTGTTCACGAGGGTCTTCCAGGGTCCAGTTAAGATATTGTTCAGTACCCAGACTCTCCAATACATCCAGATTGGAGATTTTTTCCCGGCCGCGAACGAGATAAGGTTCTAGTTTTTTCGCATCCAGTTGATCCAGAGACTTTTTTAAGGGGATTGGGAATTTGGTTAACTGCACTCCCAACCGATGTATAACAATTGCTTTCGTGGCGGCAAAAAAAGCCAATACCACGGCACATGCCAAAAAGGCCGGTTTAATAATGGGTTTGGCAGGGGATGTCATGACTTTTCCTCCCCGGCCGCAGCCGATTGTTTGCGGCGAATAATCAGATCGGGTTCGCCTTCCTCCTCATCGGTATACAGGTTGCTCATCAGCCAGGCGATTATCCCATAAAAACCGAAAGCCAGCGGGAGCATTAAAAGTCCCAGCATGTCATGATAAAAACCCTGTGCATATTTGGGATCCCAAAGCACATAAATCAATCCGGTGATGGTCACACGCACCACATTGCATAAAATCGCAATCGGGATTGTACTGGCCAGTAAAACCAGCCGCTGCCAGATGGGTCTTTCATGCAAATAGGCCATGGCCACACCCAGAGCGACAAAGGCCATCAGAAGCCGCATACCGCTGCAGGCTTCGGCTACGTCCAGCCCCGGCGAGAGCGGCAGCCCTTTATAAATCACATCAATCACAACGCCGTTGGCGGTGGCGGATAAATCCGGTATAAGATTCAAAATGGATGTTGCAGTTTTTGCGGCCATTTGACGCAAGGGAATTGTCATCTGCGAGTAGAGCCGGTCCGGCAATGGAATAGCGAAAAACAGGAACGCTACCGGTAGCCAGGTGAGCCGCAATAATTTCCAGCCGCCAAGGAACAGCACAATCGCCCCCAAGCTTCCAACCATCAGAATAGGGCGTCCATAGGCAAATTTAAACTGGACGATATTCAGCGGATAAAGCGCAATGCAAAAGACCAGTAAAGGCAACCCGGATTTCCAGCTTGGCAGATAGGAATTCGACAGAATCAGGTCCTTTTTCTGATGCAGAAAATAGAGACTGAATAATGGAATCAGAAAGCCATGGGACCAGCTTGAATCGGTTCTCCAGCGGTTGAACATGCCCCATAAATCCTGTCCAAAGAACCATCCAAACAGAATCGCTATGATTGCGATCTGTACCCAAATCGCAACCGGTATATCCGCCCAGCGGTATTCCCGCCCCGGAGCCTGATAAGACATTTGGGTTTGACTTGAAGACATAAGATTCATAAATTCCGGTTAGAATATACTGTTAAACCCGAAATGCCCCGGGAATGGATCACCATCCAAATCGCTTTCTGCGAAATTACGGTCATAGATAAACCCAAATCCGTATGTCGCACGGAAACCATTCCGCAATTCCTCGAGCCATCGGCTTGTTCCCGTAGTTCCTACGTTAATTAAGTCGTAGGGTTTGATGAAAAAGTCCGGCTGGAGCCCTTTGGATATTTTTTTCAGGTCCACCATCACGATTTGTTCCTGCATCATGCCGGCCTTGTTTTTGCCGATACGGCGGATAACTTCTACCTTTTGCGGAGCGGCAATGCCGTTTAATCCGCCGGCCGAAGCGATAGCCATTTTCAAGGTTATGGGACGTCCTGTGATCGCAATCGATCCCTGAGCATTAACATTACCGGATACCCAGAACTCTCCAATCAGGTCAACAGGAACGGTGATGCGGTCTCTCGGACGGATAGCAATATTATATCGCGGATCCCCGGCCAGCAGCCGATCTACAGGAATGCGTAATACGCGAGTTGTCTTGTTTTGAGATCCAAGGGCATCGACTCCAAATCCCTGGGAGGTTGTTTCCGGGACAGTTGGCCCAACTGGTTTCACGGCTTCCTGCTGAGATACCGGAATGGTTGGCTCAGGAGTCACCTGAACTTGCCCGCCTGCACGGACCGGCTTCCATTTGCCGTCTTCCATAATCCACTGAACTTGTTCGGACTGCGGCTGGGTTACAGGCGCCACTTCATTTTCAGAAACAGGTTCGGTCGGAGGCGTCTGAACGGAATCGATACCCTGGGGCGCTGCCAGTGTTTCTAATTGTTGAGCAGCGGCCATTTCCGCCGTAGTGAACAGGATTCCGCTGTTTTGCTTGGCGGCAACGCTGGGGGCGATTATATTCAGTAATTCGTCCTCAGGATTGACTTTCTGTGGTTCTACTGGGGTTAATTCAATGTTCGGCTCGGATGCGGGTGTATTGGGCCCTTGAGGTTCAGAGGGAGTAATAGCCTCTGTTTTCAGAACATCACGAGAGACATAAATGTAGCTGACATTGAATTCTGCCACACCACCGGCCAGAGCGATTGCATCGGTCAGACGGAACGAATAACGAGGAATAGAAAAGCGAGAGGATTGCCCCACGCCTTGCCCCACGATGGAGAAATAGCGGGATTCGGAGCTAAGCAAAATGACAGTAACCGACGGGTCTTTCAGAATTGCAGGAGATAGAATATCCCGAATTTCCTGTTCCAATTGAGCTTCTGTTAATCCTGCTGCCTGGACTTGTCCAACGTCCGGAATCGAGATTCGTCCAGTTTCCGTTACGACGTAATCATTGACATAAGTTTGCCCGAGCTGGTAAAGCTCAAAAATGCTGATACGGACAATATCGCCGGATCCGAATACATAATCCGTTTCAATATCAACCAAATCTTCAGGTTTGGGTTCTTCTGCCCCTTCATAGGTGGGGGAGGGCTCATCGGCCACGCCCAGCGAGTCCAGAATGACATTGACAGAGGGTGTCGGTTCGAAACGTCCTATCTGAGTGGGGTCCAGGATGTCGTTGTAACAGCCGTTTAACAAAGTACATACAACGACGATTGTAAAAAAGGCCCTTGTTTTACCCATCGCTTTTACAATCCTTTATAAATATCAGTTATTTATCGTTTACCGGCCATTTGGCCGTTCCATATTTCGACGGTTTTGAGAACGCAGTTATTAGATACATTACTTCGGCCTTTGCCGGGAACTGCTTTATCCTAAAAAACTGCAAAGAAACAGACTTACGTCAGATTAATGACCTCTTTTTACGAGAAAAAACACTCCTTGACAAGCCTTTTTTTACACTTAAGAGCAATAATCTATCCACTTTCTATGTTGATAATAATTGTTCTATCAGTTTTCCAGCTCTTGAGAAGATAAAAAAGGCGATTTGCCTGCTTATTCTATGACGCTGAATTAATTATACTGGACTTGCAATAGGAGTTTTTTAGAAGATAGTCCATTGGTTGCATCAAAAATATCAATAGTTCTGGGTAGGTTTTTATTTAAATCCTTATCAAAACGAAGATTATAACTAATAACCTGATATATCAAGTCGTCTTTTTGGAATATGATCTGGTCGAATTGATTATTGGATTTATTTTTCATTAAGCGGATTTTAGAATCATGTCCCTGTAAAAGGTAGGGCATGTACCATTTGCCTTCAATTTTTACCATTTCCTCTTCAGTCCAACGTTCTCCCGTCAACAGTTCTGCTGAAGATATCATGCTGTAATAAATGGCCTGAAGATAGGCTTTGTTAAAGAGGTCCTCATTGATTTTATTGGAGGTCAAATTTTCGACGGAATAATGTTCCCCTTGCAGCAGCCAGATATACCTGCCAGAGGGTTCTTTAGAACGAATTTGGAGGCTTATTGAAGATGGGTTGAACACATGTTCCTGTTCAGTAATATAGACGCTTTTGTCTTGGTAGAAATTCACATGGCATGTCATTTTCAGATTGGAGTCACTTGTAGATGTCTCCGGCGTGGGGGACTGTTTTTCAGTTGATTGGCAGCCATACATGGTGATGGAAACAATAAGCAGAAGAAATTGATACGTGCCTCGCATATCTACTCCTTAAAACATTGAATATCCGATTATATATGATTCCGATTACCTCAGTATAAACCAAAAAAAACGGCCCTGCAAGTTTATTACAGGGCCGATATAAGACGGAGTCTTAATTTTTTATAACTTGGACAGCTTTTCCAGGCGAGTATATTTGTTCTGTGTATCCTGTTTAGCCTGTTCCATCAGAACCGCAGCCACTTCGGGCTTGGACTGTTTCAGCGTCCGATAGCGGTTTTGGCCATAAGCGTATTCTGCAAAGTCCATGGTCGGCGCCTTGGAATCCAGTTGGAGAGGATTTTTGCCTTCCGCTGTGAGTCTCGGGTCAAACCGATATAACGGCCAGTGACCGCAGGCAACGGCCTTTTTCTGCTCATTGTAACCCGTGGCCATATCGATACCATGAGCAATACAATGGCTGTAAGCAAGGATGATAGACGGTCCGTTATAGCTTTCGGCTTCAACGAATGCTTTAACGGCCTGATTCGGGTCGGCTCCGATGGAGATACAGGCAACATAAATTCCGCCATAGGTCATCGAAATCATACCGAAATCTTTCTTGGGCATCCGCTTTCCACCTGCAGCAAACTGTGCCACGGCGCCGCGCGGGGTGGATTTGGACATCTGACCGCCGGTATTGGAGTACACTTCCGTATCCAGGACCAGGACGTTCACATTTTCACCGCTGGCCAGAACATGATCCAGGCCGCCGTATCCAATGTCATATGCCCATCCGTCGCCGCCAACGATCCAGACGCTCTTTTCAACCAGATAATCCGCCACGGTTAAAAGCTGTTTGCAGTCTGCACAATTGCTCTTGGAGCAGGCGGCCTTGAGTTTGTCGACTCGGGTACGCTGGGCTTCAATCCCGGCCTGTTCTTTCTGGGTGTTCAATCCAGCCTTGATTTCCTCGGCCAGTGCCTTATTGACGCAACCTGCAGCGGCAACTTTGTCCAGCAATTCTGCTGCATAGCCTTTGAACTTATTGACGGCAAGACGCATTCCAAGGCCGTATTCAGCATTATCTTCGAACAAGCTGTTGGACCATGCAGGACCACGACCGTCGGCACGTTTGGCATAGGGAGTTGTTGGCAGGTTACCGCCATAAATTGATGAGCAGCCTGTTGCGTTGGCAATCAGGGCGTGGTCACCAAATAACTGGCTGAGCAGCTTGACATATGCGGTTTCACCGCAGCCGGCACAGGCGCCGGAGAACTCAAACAGGGCCGGGACAAGCTGGCTGCCCTTGACGGAATTCAGCTTGAACTTACCGGGATCGGTTTCCGGAATCGACAGGAAGTAATTAAAGTTGTCGCGTTCATCCAGCCGCAGGGGTTCCTGCAAGGCCATGTTGATGGCTTTACGACCGGTCGGCTGCTTGCTGGCATCCTTTTCCTCAACGGGGCAATTCAGCACGCAGGCGGCACATCCGGTACAATCTTCCGGGGCAACCTGAACGGTAAACTTCATACCGGCAAACTCTTTGCCTTTGGCTTCGGCACACTTGAAGGTTTTGGGAGCCTTCTCGGCGAATTTGGGATCATAGGCCTTGATGCGAATCGCGGCATGGGGGCAAACCAGCGAGCAGCGTCCGCACTGAATGCAAAGATGAGGTTCCCACGCCGGGATATGAACTGCGATGTTGCGTTTTTCGTACTTGGTTGTGGCGGTCGGGAATTTTCCATCCACGGGCATTTTGCTGACCGGCAGTTGGTCGCCGCGACCAGCCAGGATTTCTGCGGTGACTTCCTGAACAAATTTCGGGGCGTCGGCAGGAACTGCGGCTGCGATATGAGTCTTGCTGGTCACCTGTGCAGGCACCTTGACTTCATAAATTTTATCGAGAGCGGCATCTACGGCGGCATTGTTCATGGCGACTACTTTTTCGCCTTTCTTGCCGTAGCTTTTCTTAATCGCGCCCTTGATGGAGTCCACGGCAATTTGCGGATTAATCACGTTGCTGATTTTGAAGAATGCCGTCTGCATGATGACATTGATGCGGGCACCAAGGCCGAGTTCTTCGGCAATCTGAATGGCGTTAATGACATAGAACTTCATTTTTTTGGTAACAATCTGCTTCTGAACTTCTGCCGGCAGGGTGTCCCACACTTCATTGGCGCCATGAACGCTGGTCAGCAGGAATGTCCCGCCGGTTTTGGCCGAGGCCAGCATATCATATTTTTCAAGGAAACTCGGATTGTGGCAGGCAACGAAATCGGCCTTGCTGACCAGGTACGGGCTGCGAATGGCATCGGGGCCAAACCGCAGGTGCGATACGGTCATCGAACCGGCTTTTTTAGAGTCATAGACGAAATAACCCTGGCAGTAATTGGGGGTCTCTTCGCCGATAATTTTAATGCTGTTCTTGTTGGCGCCGACCGTACCATCTGAGCCGAGGCCGAAGAACATGGCCGAATACACTTTCTGGCCGGTGTCGAAGGATTCATCGACAGGAAGGCTGGTATGGCAGACGTCATCATTGATACCGACGGTGAAGTGATTTTTCGGTTGTTTCTGATCAAGGTTGTCAAAGACGGCCTTGGCCATCGCAGGTGTAAATTCCTTGCTGCCCAGACCGTAACGTCCGCCGACTACGACTGGATACTTATCCAGCTTGATCTTGCCTTCACTCATCAGTTCGCCCAGAGCGGTACGGATGTCCAGATACAGCGGTTCGCCGATGGAGCCAGGTTCTTTGGTGCGGTCCAGAACGGCAATCTTTTTGACGGTCTTGGGAAGGGCGGCGGCCAGGTGTTCATTGCTGAACGGCCGATACAGACGGACCACTACGACGCCGACCTTTTGGCCCTGACTGACCAGATAATCCACGGTTTCCTGGACGGTCTCTGTACCGGAACACATAATGACAATAATTTTTTCCGCATCCGGGGCACCGAAATAATCAAACAGTTTGTATTGACGACCGGCAATTTTGGCGAATTGGTTCATGGCCTGTTCCACAATACCCGGAACAGCTTCATAGAATTTATTGACGGTTTCACGACCCTGGAAATAAACATCGGGGTTCTGGGCGGTGCCGCTCATTGTGGGACGATCCGGCGACAAGGCCCGGGCTTTGTGTGCGGCGACGAGCTTGTCATCGATCATTGCCCGCATATCATCATAGGTCAGTTCTTCGACCTTCTGCACTTCATGGCTGGTGCGGAAACCATCAAAGAAATGAAGGAATGGAATGCGGGATGCCAGTGTTGCCTGCTGGGCAATCAGGGCGAAATCCATGGCTTCCTGAACATTGGCGGAAGCCAGCATGGCATACCCTGTCTGGCGGCAGGCCATCACATCGGAATGATCGCCGAAGATGCTCAATGCCTGACAGGCCAGCGAGCGGGCGGTAACATGAAACACAGTCGGCAGCAATTCGCCGGCGATTTTATACATATTCGGAATCATCAGCAGCAAGCCCTGTGATGCCGTAAATGTTGTCGTCAATGCACCGCTGGACAGAGCACCATGGACTGCACCGGCCGCACCGCCTTCGGACTGCATTTCGGTTACAGAAGGAATTGTTCCCCAGATATTGGGCTGGCTGGCTGCAGACTTGGCGTCTGAGATTTCACCCATCGGTGAGCTGGGAGTAATCGGATAAATCGCGATTACCTCATTTGTGGCATGCGCGACATGCGCTGCTGCCTGATTACCATCAATTGTTACCATTTTTCGCTTCATATATTACTCCATAAATTTGATTAGAAACAAAAAGACCTCATTCGCATCCTTTCGGGTAGATACCGGAGTGGATGTTCATTGTGTTTAAAAGATAGATAAATATAACACAGCCAGCTTGGGCAAGCAAACATCTTTTTCGAGTTTTGTCCCTTTCGAACCGTTTTTTGAAATCGACTTACGAGGTTTTCGTTCTGTTTGGCACAACAAAAATGTCAGAAAATGGTTTCACATTCATCCACAATCCATGTATAGTTTACAGGATGACTAAGGAGACAAAAAAACTATTTATAATCGATGGGCATGCCCATATTTATGCGGCATATTATGCACCCATGCGACCGCTGAATAGCCCTTCGGGTGAACCAACCAAGGCTGTTTTTGTGTTCACGACTGCCTTACTGGGCCTACTGGACCGTGAAAAGCCGGATATGCTGGTTGTGGCGATGGATTCCAAGACCCCCAGTTTCCGCACTAAAATCTATCCGGAATACAAGGCACACCGTCCCCCCATGCCGGAAGATATGCCACCCCAGATTAATCGGATTGAGCAGATATTAGAGGCCTTGAATATCTCCATGTTGCGTGTGGATGGCTGGGAAGCGGACGATATCATTGGAACACTGGCCGCCAAGGCTGCTCAAGCAGGCATTTATGCCTACATCTGTTCCAAAGATAAGGATATGTTGCAATTAGTGGGCGATTACGTTGCGACCTACGACATCAAATCCGGCCAGAAGACCGACCTGCAAAAAATGCACGAAGAAATCAATCTTTTGCCGCGGCAGTTTATTGATGTTCTCGCCCTGCAGGGGGACGCCTCGGACAATGTTCCCGGCGTGCCGGATGTCGGCCCCAAAACGGCGATTGAGTGGATTCAGAAGTATGGTTCTCTGGAAGAATTGTATCAACATGCGGATGAAATTAAGGGCAAACGGGGCGACAACCTCCGGAACAACAAAGACATCGCCTTCCTGAGTCAGAAACTAGTGACGATAGACAGTAACGCTCCGGTAGAATTTAATGAAAAGACCTTTGCGGTGTCCGAGCCGAACCGGGAGAAACTGGCCGGCCTGTTCAAAGAGCTGGGATTTACACGGTTGTTGAGTCAGCTCGATATTAAACCCTCGGAGGCAAAAGCAGAGATTGTCAGGCCGAAGGCGGCTGAACCTGCTGTTGGTGGTGGAGGCCAGGGGATGCTCTTTGCGGTAGGGGGCGAAAATACGGCAAAAAGAACAGATAAAAACTATCATCTTATCGATACGCCAGATAAGTTCGATAAGTTTTATCATGATTTGCAGAAACAGGCCACGTTTGCCGTGGATACTGAAACCACATCGATAGACCCTATGCGGGCGGAATTGGTTGGTATGAGTTTCTGCTGGAAGGAGCATGAGGCGTATTATCTGCCGGTGAAGGCTCCATTAGGACAGGGCCGGCTG
>JBDKVE010000054.1:0-5086 GCA_039679345.1 Anaerohalosphaeraceae bacterium | reverse complement strand
GAATTTCTCCACGGCCTTCAAGGACCCGGACCTTTCCCGCAGCCTTGTCGAGCGGCTGCACCGCGAACTGGACCGCCCCCTGCGCTTCATGGAAGTGTGCGGCACCCATACCGTAGCCCTGTTTCGTCATGGCATTCGTTCACTGCTGCCCGCCAATCTGAAATTGTTGTCCGGGCCGGGATGTCCGGTCTGTGTTACCGACCAGGGGTATATTGATACCGTAATCGACCTGGCCCGGCGGACGGATTGCCTGATTGCCACCTATGGCGACATGATTCGCGTCCCCGGCAGGAATACTTCGCTGGAACGGCTCAGCCTGTCCAATGTCCGGGTGGTACTCAGCAGCGATGATGCGGTCACTCTGGCTCAAAAGCATCCGGATAAAACGGTAGTCTTTGTCGCAGTGGGGTTTGAAACGACCACCCCGGCCACCGCCGTCGCCATTCGTCAGGCACAAGAACTCGGGCTGAAAAATTTTACCGTCCTGTGCGGCCATAAACGCGTATTGCCTGCAATGAATGTCTTGCTGTCCGGCCGGAATGACAAAATCGACGCCTTCTTGTGCCCCGGTCATGTAAGCGTGATTCTCGGCAGCAAGGCCTATGAACCTGTTGTTAAAAATTTCAGTCGGCCCTGTGTTGTCGCCGGCTTTGAGGCCGAACAGATTCTGCTGGGGCTGGCCAAAATCTGTCGCCAGATCGCCGATAAAAAACCTGCCGTCGATTCGGTATATAGTCTTGCCGTCCGTCCGGAAGGCAACCCGGTGGCAATTCAAATTATCGACCAGGTTTTTGAACCCTGCGATGGTCCATGGCGAGGGCTTGGCTGTATTCCGAAAGGGGCTTTGCGAATTCGGGACCAGTATGCCGACTTCGATGCCCAAAGGCGATTCGGAATCGAACAGATACCCACGGAAGAACCCGGCGGATGCCTGTGCGGGAAAGTGCTGTGCGGCCTGATTGAGCCCAGTCAGTGCGGCTTGTTCGGCAAAAAATGCACCCCCGACCACCCCGTTGGCCCCTGTATGGTCAGCACCGAGGGTGCCTGTGCCGCATGGTATAAATATCAACGATAAAGACACGAGGAAGGGATTGTCTTACGATTATGACAGAACTGAGTGATACTATTTTACTTGCTCATGGCGGGGGCGGCAGGCTGATGGCCGATCTCATTAGCAAAACCATCGGACCTCGGGTGTATTCTTCGGCTCCTGCTTTGACGGATGCGGCTGAGGTGAATGTCGATGACAGCCTGATTCTGTTTACAACCGACAGCTTTGTGGTTCAGCCGTTATTTTTCCCCGGCGGGGATATCGGCAAGCTGGCCGTGTGCGGTACAGTGAATGACTTGGCCGTAAGCGGTGCCGAACCCATTGCTTTAAGTCTGGCCCTCATTATCGAAGAAGGCTTTCCGACCGCGGACCTGGAGCGGATTCTGGACAGTATTGGCAAGACAGCCCATCGCGCTCATGTCACGATTGCCACCGGCGATACCAAGGTGGTTGAAAAGGGGGCCGCCGACGGTATTTTTATCAATACCGCCGGCATCGGGCAGAAAAAGCTTGCTGCCTCGGTGGGATTCCACCGGATTGAGCCGGGGGATGTCGTTTTGATTAATGGCACGCTCGGGGATCATGGCATGACCATCATGTCCAGACGGCAGGAGCTGGCCCTGCAAAGCCCGCTTCAAAGCGATTGTGCCTGTTTGAATGAAATCATTACCATGCTTCTGGAAGAACTGAGCGATCAGGTGAAATTTATGCGTGACCCGACCCGAGGGGGGCTGGCGGCGGTAACCAATGAAATCGTTCAGGCCTGCGGCTGCGGAATCGAACTGCGTGAAGATGCCTTGCCGGTGGATCCGACTGTTAAAGCGGCGGCGGATATCCTGGGATTTGACATCCTGAATATTGCCAATGAAGGTAAGTTTGTCGCGGTGGTCAGCCCCCAGGCACAAGATGCGGCGATGGAGATTCTGAGAAAACATCCCCTGGGGCAGAAAGCTGCTTGTATCGGTCACATTGGCCCCAAACAGCCGCATGGTCTGGTCGAACTGATTACTCGCATTGGCGGCCGGCGCATCGTCCAGATGCCCTATGGCCGGGAATTGCCGAGGATTTGCTGATGCACGAAACCGCTGTTGCCCAAAGTGTTCTCGATACGATTATTGAACAAGCCGACAAGCTGAATGCAAAACCAGTCCGCGCGATTATTTCCTGCGGCCAGTTTAATGCTCTCAATGATGAAGTCATGCAGTTTGCGTTTCAGGCTGCCGCTGAAGGTACTGTTTGCCATGCGATGGAACTAATTATCAAGCACATACCGCTGCAGGCCAAATGTATCAACTGCGACCGGCTGTTTGAGTTTGATATCTATGCCCCGGGCTGTCCCGAATGCAAATCGGAACATTTTGCTTTTCAGGCCGATGCGCCGTTGCTCCTGGAAGAAATTGAATTTGAAAATCCCAACGATAAAGGTGGACTATGAAAGTCAACTTAAATACCCGGATATTAAGTAAAAATGAACAGGCTGCCGAACAGAATCGAACATTTCTGGCTGAGCATAAACTGGCTTGTCTAAATCTGATCAGTTCCCCCGGTTCCGGCAAAACGACGATTCTGGCTCGCACTATTACCGACCTGAAGGGCAAATTTCGCATTGGTGTTATTGAAGGCGATATCAAGACGGATTACGACGCTCAACGCATTCGTGCTGCCGGCGCCGCAGCCATCCAGATTGAGACCGAAGGGGCCTGCCATTTATCC
The DNA here is from genome assembly GCA_039679345.1 of Anaerohalosphaeraceae bacterium. Taxonomy (GTDB): domain Bacteria; phylum Planctomycetota; class Phycisphaerae; order Sedimentisphaerales; family Anaerohalosphaeraceae; genus Anaeroglomus. Next base: position 2,322 of record JBDKVE010000054.1, on the reverse strand, counting down.
GCCCCGCAGGTCAACTGGGCTTTGAACAAATTGCCAGTGAATGATTTAGATTTAGTCTTTATTGAAAATGTAGGGAATCTTGTCTGCCCATCCGCATTTGATTTGGGCGAGGGCGGCAGAGTGGTGGTACTCAGTATTCCCGAAGGCGACGACAAACCCGCCAAATATCCCGGCACCTTTGCCAATGCGGATGTGATTTTGATCAATAAAATTGACCTGATTCAATATTTGAAATTCAATCTAGATCGGGTGTTGTCGGATATCGCCGTTCTGAATTCCAAGGCCCGAATTATCCAGATTTCCGCAGCCACGGGTCAGGGTATGCAGACCTGGTACGATTGGTTGTTAGAGCAACAAAAACCCCGATAGTTCGTGCGGAATTGTCGAATTTCAAAGCGATTACAGTTTTTTCATGGCTTCAACAATTCCATCGGCAATCGCGGCGGCGATTCTATCCTGATATTTGCCATCATATAATTGGGCGGCTTCCTTGGGATTGGATACATGGCCGCATTCAACCAGTATGGCCGGGCATTTGGTGTTGGTCAGCACAATATAATCCGCTTCGCGTACACCCCGGCTGGAAATTCCTGTCTTGGTCATCGCAGTTTCAACCAAACCGGCCGTTCGCCGCGATGCCTGACTGGCCGACCGGCTGACCCAGACGGAATAACCGTGTGTCGATAATTTTTCATTGGCATCGCAATGGATTGAGACAAATAAATCCGGATTAATTCGATTGGTTATGTCCGCACGGTCATATTTGTCAATCTGGGTATCCGAGTCCCGAATAGTTCGTACCTGATAACCTCTGGCTTTTAAAATTGCTGTCAGTTTATTGGCAATCCGCAGGGTAACGCCTTTTTCATAATACCCCAAATAACTAAGGGCCCCGGGATCCTTCCCGCCATGGCCGGCATCAATGACAAGCAAGCCTCCAGTTTTCGGGGGTGTTATTGTGGGAGGGGTCCATCTGGGCTGCTGTACCTGAGGGGAAGTATATTGGGCTCTCAGATGAGGACGAATCATGCTTTCCAGAATTTCGGGTATATAGATAGAGCCATTGGCATGAGTTACCGGCCCGGTCGTTCCAATAGGGCTTTGGTTTACAAAGACGCGCCCTCCGTCATGAATAAACACCACAACCCGATTGGTTCCATTTTTCATTTCAAAGTATCGGTCGGTCTGTTCTGTGACATCTAATCCAAGACGCTGTGCCAATTCAAAAGGAGACAAACGAAATGAAATTGTATCCGTATTTTTCTGAGGCGGACAACCGGTTAATCCCAGTAACAATACGCCAAAACACATAGACATTACAATGCTGGATTGTTTCACACGTTACCTTTCGCTGCTTACATAACTTACTAATACTTAAAACCCCCAGTTTCGGGTTTCTTTATACATCGGTCTGGGGGGTAGAAACGCTTTATATTATCTGTTTTCGTTAAATCGGCAAGTGAATCTACGCTTATTTAAGGACAAAAGGGCAAATGAATCATTTTCAAAAAAAATATTTATATACATAAATACAGATATAATATAGCAGTAAATAGATGTAAATTTAAATGTATAGACATTTATATAGCTTTCAATGTGTTTTGAATGGGAGAAATACTATATATTATAGGAACAAATGTCTTATCAAATAGGTTCTCGGAGGGTTTGTTCAACGGGTGATTTAGACAGCCATAGATTGCCGGACTATTTCTGGCGGTTTTTGTGGCGAAATTGTTATAGAAAATTTGTTTTTTAGTTAAAAATATGTTAAAATGCATGTCATTAAGGGGATGGAAAGTGAGTCATATAGAAGTAAAAGAAATTGGGAATTGGGAGATGCAAACAATTAAGAAAGAGTCTGTACAACGCGAAGTGAAGTCTCCTGAGCTTTATCAGGCGGCACCGCTAAGACCCCTTGGGTCTGGGGTTGCTGCACCGGATAGAACCGTCGTGCCGGTGGCGCCGATAAATACGCTTCTGGCAAAGCGTTATGAGCTGAAGTATCGCATTCCGGAACATGTTGCAGTGGCAATCCGTTCCTATGTGAAAAGCTTTCTGCAGCCAGACCCTTACACGGCCCGGCAGCCTTCCGGACAATATCCGATCAGCAGTCTCTATCTGGACTCACAACAATTGCATTTGTTTCAGGAAACAATTGTAGATAAATGTAATCGGTTTAAGTTGCGTATCCGCGGGTATGATGACGACCCGAATAGTCCTGTATTCTTTGAAATTAAGCGAAAATTGAACCGGATTGTCTATAAAAGTCGGGCCAAGGTTCACAAGAGTCAGATTGAGTCGGTTTTGAACGGGGCCTATATC
>JBDKVE010000053.1:0-11654 GCA_039679345.1 Anaerohalosphaeraceae bacterium | reverse complement strand
TGCAATCTGGGTCGCAGCCGATTTGCCCATTACTGCAAAAAAATCACCAATATGAGCGCGGCGGATTATCTGACCCATTGCCGCATTACCAAAGCACAAACAGTATTGCAAACTCATCCTCATTATTCGATTTTCGAGGTCGCCACCGCCTGTGGATTCGAATCCAGTCAGTACTTTGCCACGGTTTTTCGTAAAAAAGTCGGCTTAAGTCCAACTGATTACAAATCGCAATTCTGCTCCAAAGAAGCCTGATTCGATTGACTGCATCAGGCAAGCGAGACTTAAAATAAAAAGGCGGGAACGGGACCCGCCTTATGAATCTGTCAAAAATCACGATTTGCTTATTTTACACAGAGTTTCCGATAGGTCTCGATATACGTCTTCCATTCGCCCTGGGCTTTGGGGGAATAGGTTTTCATCTCAAATGAATCGGCAATGATTTTTCGGCCTTCGGTCAAACTCATCACATCGCCGGCCGTTACCGCCTGCATCAGGACATTGCCCAGCACGGTTGCCTCAACAGGCCCGGTCATGACAGTTTTGCCGGTGGCATCCGCGGTAAATTGATTCAGCAGTTCATTTTTCGTGCCGCCGCCAACAATATGCAGAACCTCAATTTTTTTGCCGCCCAGCTTTTCCAGCATGCTCATCACTTCTGCATAGCGTACCGCAAGGCTTTCCAGAATGACACGAATCATCTGGCCTTTATCCTGAATCGGCTTCTGGCCGGTTTTGGTCAGGTAGGCATTGATCTTGTTGGGCATATCACCAATAGCCATGAATTCCGGCTGTTCGGTGCTAATCACCGCCGCAAACGGCTTGGCCACAGCGGCCATTTCCGCCAATTGGCCATAATCCAGTTCCTGACCTTCTTTGGCCCATTGACGCCGGCATTCCTGCACCAGCCACAGGCCCATAATATTTTTCAGCAGACGAATGGTATTCAATACGCCGCCTTCATTCGTCACATCCATCGCCATGCTCGTTTCATTGACCACGGCCATCGGCGTTTCAATTCCCATCAGGCTCCAGGTTCCGCTGGATAGATAGGCCCATGGGCGATTCCCGGCAGCCGGAACTCCGGCCACCGCCGAGGCGGTATCATGCCCGCCGGATTCGACAACGGGAATCTGCGTACAGCCGAGTTTATCGGCAAGGTCTTTTTTCAGCGCCCCCACCTTGATACCCGGCATCACTAGGTCCGGCAGAATCCGGCGCGGCAAATCCAGCGCACTAATCAGATCATCTGCCCATTTACTGGTTTTCATATCCACCATCTGGGAGGTGCTGGCAATGGTATATTCGGCACCGGCGAATCCCGTCAGGGCATAGACAATCAAGTCCGGCATAAACAGCAGTTTGTCTGCTTTGGCAACCACGTCCGGTTTTTGAGTTTTATAGGCGAAAAGCTGATACAGTGAATTAAACTGCATAAACTGAATGCCGGTATGCATATAGACTTTTTGTCTGGGGACAATCGCAAAGACTTTTTCCATCATTCCGTTATTGCGGCTATCACGGTAATGATAGGGATTTTCAATGAGCTTGCCGGATTTATCCAGCAGCCCAAAATCAACACCCCACGTGTCGACACCGATACTGCGGGCGTTCGGACAGGCCGCAGCAGCCTTGCCGATGCCTGTGGTGATTTCATTCATCAATTTATTGAAATCCCACCGCAATGAGTCGCCCTCCTGTGTCGGGCCATTGGAAAAGCGGTGCATTTCCCGCAAGCTAATCTTGCCGCCGGCCAGTTCCGCCAGCATCACGCGACCGCTTTCCGCTCCCAAATCGACTGCAATATATCCGCTTTTGGCCATGTCTGCCTCCTATTTCTGAGTTTGTTTAAGCAGTTCCTGTTCCGCCTGTTTTGTCCATATTCCTTCATTCAGTTTTGCCGCCACATTCGGGCAATGGTCAGCCATCTTCGACAGCGTCACCAACGGCATATCCACGAGGGCCGGATAAACGATAATCTTGCCCGCCATAGTTCGATTTTCAACGGCCGCAAGCCCGTCGGTCGCTCCGGCCATTCCACTGACGGCATCGACCGAAACATCGGTATTCAGCCGGCCGGAAGTAACCTTCTCCAGCACCCGCTTCATATCCGACAACCGTGAGCCACTGGTACCCAGCATAAAACAGCGATTGGCAATATAAGTATCCAGGTCAAGCTCTTGTTTGACGTTAGCCGGAATTCCCGCGAAGATATTGATCAGCGTACCGGGAATACTATCCCGCACCGCCTGAGCCACCAGCGCTCCGACGGGGGCCATGATGGCACAATAACTGTATTTGCCCTGATCCGGAGTTTTCTGAGGATTAATCAGACGTAATTCCACTTTATTTGCTTCGGCAAATGGCCGGGCTTTTTTGTCCAGCGACGCCAGCCGGGAATCGTCAAAATCCGTACCGGTCACCGAAACGTTTTTCTTGTCTTCGCAGACCAGGCGAATCACATGCATCTGTCCCATCGGGCCTGCGGCTCCTATGACCAGCACTTTATCATTGTCACGAATCTCGCCGAATGCTGGAATTGTCAAATAACTTTCCGCCGCATTGCTGCCCAGCGTACCGATCCAGCGGGTATTGCCATAATGAACCCGCCCGACTCCCACATTGACGGGTTTGCCGATTTCCCGGCCGTCGAGGACAATGTTGATAATTCCCGCGGCGGCAAGTTTGTCATTGAGAATATCCAGCGTGTCTTTGTTTGAACCGAAGTAAATAATGTCGTCAAAGACGGCATTGGGGGCAAGCTGATTCAACTCGGAAACGACTGCCGCAGGGAATATTTTTTTTACCGCATCAAGCTGTCCATTATCCCCGCAGATTGCCGTAACCGTTCCGGATTTTACGGATTTGAAACATCCGGCCAGGCTCGTTACATCACGCCTGCTGTCAGCAACCACCAGCAGTCGCCCTCCCGCCAACACCGTCTGACGTTCTTTGGTCACATACGAGCATTCCACACATGCCCATGGTTCGACCAGGGCAATCGCCGAGGCGCTAAGCCTTGGATCTGCGGGGAGCAGAAGACTTTCACCGCTTTCGGGTTCGACAATCACCCGTTCATCGATCAACACGTACTGCTGCAAGGCCCCTTCGAAATTATACCCAAACGCGGCATTGGATGCGGCGGTCTTGAGCCAGCGGTAGTCCGTCTGAACCAGCACACGCTGGCCGACTTTGTGATGACTGACTTTCTGGCCAACGGCGACAATCGTACACACCGTTTCGTGGCCCGGAACAGTCGGGGCAGTTCCCGGACAATAGCTTGGAATCTCAGGCAAAATGGTTTTATCCACCCCGCTTAAGACTTCGCTCTTGCGGGCATGCTGATCAAATTGCTTGAGCAGCTTCAGGTCGGAAAAGCATAACCCCACCGCCTCCACCCGGGCAAGTATCTGATACGGGCCGACTTTGTGAACCTCTTTTTGGCGGTTCAGTGTCAGCTTATCGGGGCCAACAAGCTGAATTGCGCATTGTGTTGCGGGAATAACAGCCATATCCTGTTCCTTTTCTATTTGTGTGCCCCACAGGGGGCGTTTCATTTTAAAAACAATGCAAGAATTTAATGCAGCATCACCTGCCCGCCGGTTACAGGGACGGCCTGGCCGGTTTCATACTGCTGTTCTACCAGATAATAGATGGCTTTCATCACGTCCGCAGTTCGGCAGCCTCGTTTCATCGGAACCTTGTCCTCATAGAATTTCTTGACATCGGCCAGGGTTTTGGCGCCGGGGACTTTTCCGGTTCGCAGGTACTGGACAAACAGGCCATTGTTGGGATCCGACCACAGCGGCCCGTCAAAAAAATTACCGGGACAAATGGAGTTGACCTTGATGCCGTCTTCGACCAGTTCGAGGGCAAAGGATTCGGTCAGTCCGATCCCGCCGAATTTGCTGCCGGCGTAGGCCCCATTGCGATTGGAGCCGACCAGGCCGGACTTGGAATTAATCTGGATAATATCGCTCGTATAGCTGGGATTGATTTTGTGGCCAACGGCCATAATCCCGGAAATCGCCTGGACACAGAGAAAATAGCCTTTGTAGTTGACTTGGGTCACAAAATCAAAATCTTTTTCGGATTGTGTTTTTACGCTCTCGGCCTTCAGGACACCGGCATTGGAGACAAAAATGTCGATGCCGCCCCATTTTTTGATAACTTCAGCAACGGCCTTCTGGATCGACTCTTTGCTGGTAACATTCATTGTCACAGCCATTGCCCGATTCGGACCATGCTGGCCGCAGAGCTTGTCGGCTTCTGTTTTTGCCACAGCTTCATTGATATCGGCCAGTGCAACATACGCGCCCTGAGCCACTAAATCCTGGGCGATTTCCAGTCCAAATCCCTGTGCAGCACCAGTCACAATAGCTATCTTGCCTGAAACGCGGCCCTGTGATGGGGTGATTTGATGAACTGTAAAATTGCCTACTCCTGGAACACAGACACATTGAATCGGGTGGGATTTGGCGGCAAGGGCATGCGTTAATGTTGTGATAATCTGTTGACTGGTGCCAGTTGAGTCTATCGATACTTCAAGACAACCTTCCTTTTTATCGCAGAGAGTGTCCTGAAAAGACACCGTCGGCATGACTGTGCCTTGCCATAGCAGCCTTCGAACAGCAGGAGCAATTATCGCAATCAGATCGTGTTTTTCCATTCCCTAAACCTTATTTTAAATTTGCCACAGAGAACACTGAGGCACCAGAGTATTAAAATATTGACTGTGGTTTCATTTCTTATCCTAAATATTTTGCAACAACTGCCCGGCCGATTTTGGCAATGGCTGCAATCCGGCTCTGGGCATCCTTATATACTGGATTGGGCTTGCCTGCCGAATCCACAAAACCGCACTTGCTGTTGAGTGTCAGATATTGATGTGCCGCAACGACATAAGCGCCTTCGACGAAAATATCCTTTAAATCCTCCGGCACGGAGACACCGCCAACACAAGTCGGCTCCATCGGTATCACATCGAGGGTGTTGTGTTCCGTCCCGGCAACCACCGCAATACCGGCCTTACGGATTGCCGTCACATAATTTCGAAGCACCTGCGGCTTGTTGCGGATGGGAACCAATTCCACCATGCCAATCGATTCAGCCCTGAGGGTTTCGATTAATTTTTCGACAGGATTTTCAAATTCGCACACCGGTTCCGCACCATCGGCCAAAATCGGATAGCAGACGATTCCGCCCAGTTCGCCAATCAATTCTTTGGCCTGAGCCAGTGTCAAAAACGCCTCGGGGGCAAAGCAGGATTTGCCCGCCTTCATCAGGCTGGAGCGAATCTGGCCCTGAATACCCACGGCATCTCCGGCATTTTTCACCGGTCCGAGAATGGCCTCTAAAACCGTCTTGCGTTCCGACAGGGGAACCTGCTCAAACAGGACTTCCTGAAACGCCTGGGCCAGATGGCGTTCCTGAAGATAGACCGTTTCAGGATTGCATTTATGGCGGCGGGCGACGCGGGCAATTACAGCGGCATAATCAAGGCCGGTTTTGACATTGTGCCTGTCAAAAACGTTCGCTATTTTCCGGGTCATTTCGGCCATGCGATTGGTATCGTTTCTGCGAATCGTTTCAATAAGCTCCTTGGCTCGCGGGGGCATCGCATTAAAGCGGGTAATCCCTTTGCCGCAGATATAAGTCTTGCCGGGATTGCCCGGGTCGTTAACGCGTATGCCTTGTTCGAGCAGCGATTGCTGCATCGAAATAATTTCAAGACCAAACAAGGGAAATATTTTGTTTTGATGAGCCAGCACACCGAAGTCTTCATAGACGGCGTAATCATAATAATTGCTCAGGCCGACAATCTGAACGTTTTGCTCGGCGGCAAGCACAACTGCCTGATCGACCGTATCAAAAGCCGAAAAATTCGGCGGTAGATGGATATGACTATTGACCATGGGACGCTGCTTTAGACCAAGTCCTTTGGCGGCATGTGCATCAATCTGATTCGGTTGAACAACTTGTTTAATCGTATCTAATATGGATGCCATAATTTGCATTCCGTTCTATTTAATTTCTTTGGCTTCAGCGGTTATCTTAACCAAGCTGCGAGGCGGCAGATGCAGGGCCTGATCAAAGCTGTCTTCTGCGGCTTCCTTGACCGCTTCGCCAAGGGTCGGGTGGGCAAACACCATTTCCGCCAAATCTCTGGCAGAGGCTTTCAATCCCAGCATCGCCGTTGCCGACTCGATAATCTCAGTCGCATTATGCCCCAGTACATGGACACCCAGCAAGGCGCCGCTGTCCCGATGGCGAATCACTTTGACGAAACCCTCTTCTTCGCCCACGGCCATCGCCTTGCCCAGAAAACCAATCGGGAATTGACCGACTTTAACCGGGATATCTTTCTCCGCAACCTGTCGGGAAGTAAGCCCCACGGTTCCAATCTCGGGGAAGGTATAAACGGCACCGGGTATGGGAAGCGTGAAATCTTTACCATGTCCGAGAGCATCTTCAACCGCTGCAACGCCATGGGCGCTGGCCGCATGAGCCAAAAGACATCTGCCGTTGGCATCACCGATACAATAGACATCTTTTACCGCTGTCTGCATACGGTCGTTAACACGAATAAAACCACGGTCAGTGGTCAATCCTATCGATTCCAGGCCCAAATCCTGGGTGGCAGGCCGGCGTCCTGTTGCGACCAGAACCTTATCGGCCTCCACGGTCTTATCGCCGGAAAGAATGGCTTTGATTCCCCCATTGACGGTCTTTAATTCCTCGACCTTGACGCCGGTATGGATTTTCATTCCCCGCTTGCTGAATATCTCGGCCATGGCAACGCCAACCTGACGCTCCATTTCCGGCAGCAGGGTCTCCATTAATTCAACAACAGTGACCTCAACACCATATTCATGCATCATACAGGCAAATTCGCAACCAATCACGCCGCCGCCGACAATCAACAGCTTTTGGGGAAGTTCTTTCCAATGCAGTGATTCATCAGAAGTGCATACAAGAGCAGGGTCCATCGGCCAGCCGGGAATCCGTGCGGGGACAGAACCCGTTGCGATAATGACTTTGTCGGCAGTAATCAGACTTTTTTCACCCTTGCCATCGGTGATCTGGATTTTGCCATGGCCTGCGAAAGCGGCCTGCCCAGCATAAAGCGTTACCTTGCGGGCACCAAAGAGACTTTTGATCCCGCCGCGAAGCTTGGTCAGGACTTTATCCTTACGCTTCTGAATCAAAGCCCAGTCAAAGGAAACTCCGCCGGATACATTGACGCCGTAATCGCCTGCGCGATGAATCTTATGAATCAGTTCCGCCGAGGCGAGCAAAGCCTTGGAGGGAATACACCCATAGTTCAGGCACGTACCGCCGAGGTGATGTTTTTCGATAATGGCGGTTTTGGCCCCCATCTGAGCGGCCTTAAGAGCGGCAACGTATCCGCCCGGCCCGGCACCAAGCACTGCGATTTGATAATGTTCAGTCATAGTTTTATATCGTATTGGATTTTGTTGATATTATACCGTACAGCCCGTTAACTCACAAGCTGTTCCGGTTTTTCAAGCATTTCTTTTAAGGATACCATAAACTGGGCCGCCAGAACTCCATCAATCATACGATGGTCCGCCGCCAGCGACAAGGTCATAACTCGAGTTGGCTTAATAGAACCATTCTCTACCTTGATATCCTCGCGGATGGCTCCGACAGCCAGAATGGCCGATTCCGGCGGATTGATAATCGCCGAGAATTCCTCCACGCCGAACATACCGAGATTGGTAATGGTAAAGACTCCCTGCCCAACGCCTTCGACTTTTCCGTTGCGAGCGTTTTCGGCCATCTGGCGGGTTTCGGCCGCCAGTTGCGGCAGCGTCATGCGGTCCACATTCAGCAGTACCGGAACCGTCAGGCCTTTATCGGTCCCTACAGCAATCCCGATATTGACCGATGGATTTTCCACGATTTCGGTCGGTGTATATTGGCTGCGGAATGCCGCATATTGTCGAATCGCCCTGCCGCAGGCCAGTGTAATGAAATCGTTGACGCTGCATGGGAATTTCTGTTTAAGCTGTTTATAGAGGTTAAATATCGCCTGTGCCTCAACGGTCAGCTTAATATAGAAATGAGGTATATTTTGCTTGGAATAGGATAAATTCTGTGCAATGGCTTTCCGCATTTTGCTGACTGGATACCGGACAAAATCCCCCGGAACAGCAGGTGTATAAGCGGCCGGTTTGGCGCCGGACAAATCGGTGGAAAGAATTCTTCCGCCCGGCCCGGAACCCTGGCCGATAGAGGTGATATCCAATCCTTTTTCTGCAGCCAGCTTTCGAGCGGCCGGGGAGGCTTTGACTTGCCCTGCACCAATCGTGCTTGCCATCTGAGAAACCGGAGCTGCCTGTTTTGTATCTGTCTGCGGCACAGGAGATTGTGACGTTTTGGGTGCAGGAGCAGCAATTCCGCCCTGCGAGGCAATAAACGCCTCTGCATCGGCAACACTATCTGCCAGATAAGCTACCGGAGTCTTCACTGGAACAGACTGTCCTTCGGCAACCACAATCTTTGCCAGGCTGCCCGATTCCATTGCCTCAACTTCCATCGTGGCTTTATCAGTTTCAATTTCAAAGATGACCTGACCAGCGGTAATTTTATCGCCTTCTTTAACCTTCCACGAAAGCAGCGTGCCTTCTTCCATTGTCTGTCCGGCCTGGGGCATCAAAATTGGAACAACTTTGCCAGCGGGGGATTTCTTTTCCATAGGTTTATCCTCTTGTTTTACGGGTTGTTGAGGCTGAGGAGCGGATTGCTTTGGTACGGCTTTCTGTTCTGGAGCAGGTTTGGCAACGGCTTTTGGAAAGAGTTTTTCAAGCGCCATGGCAACATCTTCACCTTTGTGACCGAGAATGGCGAGGGGTTGAGTTCCATAAAATGGCTTGCCGGGGCCGACCAGAATTTTCAACATTTCGCCGGACTGCGGGCATTCCAGATCGACTAATTGGCCAAATGCTTCGATACGACCCAAAACCTGTCCTTTTTCAACAGATTGGGTCTCGGAAATCAGCCAATTGAGCATGACTCCCTCAGTCAGGCCGCGGGCTTTGGGGGGTATATTAATTATATACATATAGAATCCTGTTAATCCTTAAAGAAATTGATATGAGCAATATTAAATCATATTCAATCATTATTCAAGCATAATATTTCATTTTTGTATTGATTTTTCTGAATCATTATGTTTAAATTCCCAATGTAAGCTTGGTAGAAAAATTCAATTATTAAGATAAAATAATGACAACATCCATACAGCAAAGACGCGAAAACATTCTGGCCAGCGCCTATCGCAGCGGACACGTCAGTGTACGGCAACTGTCTGAGGGACTGGGGGTATCGGAAGCAACCATTCGCCGGGATCTGCACGGACTGGCCTCGGAAGGTCTTTTGGAGTTGAATCATGGTGGAGCCTCTGTGATCCGAGGGTCGGACTATTCATTCCTTTCCAAATCCATGCGGAATGTCGAAGCCAAGCATATTATTGCCGAGCTGGCAGCTCAATTAGTCGCTGATGGGGAACAACTGTTTCTCGACTCCGGCTCAACCTGTTATGCCATGGCGGCATTCCTGCGGAGTAAACGCGGACTATCTGTCATCGTCAACTCGGTCCGTACAGCCCAGGAACTCAACGCACCCGGCATCAATGTGCTGATTCTCGGAGGGCAATACCGGCCCGACCGAGTGGATACCATCGGGCCTATGGCCAGTGCTTCACTGGATAAGCTCCGAGGATATCTGGCGTTTGTCGGCACCGATGGCCTTGGAATGGATTTCGGATTGACCGCGATTGACATTGAAAGCGCTCATATTTTCGGTCAGGCCGTCAAAAATGCCAGGCAGTCGATTTTGCTTGCCGACAGCAGTAAATTTGATGCCCCGGGGCTTTATAAGATTGCCAACTGGACCGAGATTGCCAAGGTGATTACCGAGAAGCGGCCTTCCGACGCATGGTGTGACTTTTTTGCATCGCAGCATATTGAACTGATTTATCCGCAGGCTGCTTCCTGCGATAATCGTAATCCGTTATAATAATCGATCAGGAGACAATAATGCCAAAGAATCAATTAGTTGATCCGCAGCAGATGCGTCAAAGCGGACATATTGAATTTCAGCCGATACCGGTCAATCAATATAAAAAGACTATCAAGCAGGAATTGACCCGCTACAGTGCCGACGACCTGATGCGTATCCAGCGGGACATGACCCTGATTCGCACCTTTGAAACCATGCTCAATGAAATCAAGCTGCGAGGTGCGTGGCTGGGGATTGAATATTTTCATGCCGGTCCCGCACATCTATCCATGGGGCAGGAAGCCGCCGCAGTCGGTCAGGCGTTTCATCTGAATATTGACGATCATATTTACGGCAGTCATCGCAGTCACGGCGAAATTCTGGCCAAAGGGCTTTCGGCCATCCAGAAACTCGACGATCAGATGCTGATGAAGGTCATGAAAGCGTATTTTGGCGGAGAATGCCTGGAGATCGTCGAAAAAGATGCATCCGGTACCTCCGTCAAAGACCTTGCCATTGATTTTCTGGTCTATGGCACACTGGCCGAGATTTTTGGTCGCCAGACCGGCTTCAACAAAGGCATGGGCGGTTCGATGCACGCCTTCTTCCCGCCGTTTGGGATTTTCCCGAATAACGCCATCGTCGGCGGTTCTGGCGATATCTCTGTCGGGGCGGCACTCTATAAAAAAGTCAATCAGAAACCCGGTATTGTCATCGGCAATATCGGCGATGCCTCCAGCGCCTGCGGGCCGGTATGGGAAGGCCTCTGTTTTGCCGCCATGGATCAATTCAAAAAACTGTGGTCCGAACCCTATCGCGGGGGGTTGCCGCTGATTATCAATTTCATGAATAACTTCTACGGCATGGGCGGCCAAACCTGCGGCGAAACGATGGGCTGGCAGTTCCTGGCTCGTCTGGGAGCGGGGGTCAACCCCGAACAGATGCATGCCGAGCGTGTGGATGGCTATAATCCGCTGGCGGTTGCCGATGCAATTCTGCGGAAAAAAGAGATTATTGCCAAGGGTGACGGACCGGTTCTGCTGGATGTCGTAACCTACCGCTACAGCGGTCATTCACCTTCCGACCAGAGCAGCTATCGTGAAAAATCCGAAGTTGAAGCCTGGCAGAAACACGACCCGATCTCTGGTTTTGCAAAAGATCTGACTCATGCCAAGGTTTGCACTCAGACGGATATTGATACCCAATATAAAAACATTGAAGCAGTCATTTATAAAGCCTGCAAAAAAGCAGTGGATTTATCGATCTCTCCACGGCCGAATCTGAAGAAGGCTAACTGTCTGCTGGATCAGACCATGTACTCCAACCAGAAGATTGAGTCTCTGGATGCCACTCGCAAACCAGAGACATTGCTTTCGATTGCCGATAATCCCCGTGTCAAAGGGCTGGCCGACAAAAGCCGTTCGGCGTATGACGCCAATGGTGTTCGCCTGAAAGATAATAAATGTGTCGGCTACCGCGATGGATTATTTGAAGCCATCCTGGATCGATTCTATGTGGACCCGACGCTGGTTGCTTATGGTGAAGAAAACCGTGACTGGGGCGGCGCCTTTGCCGTCTATCGCGGACTTACCGAAGCCCTGCCCTACCATCGGCTGTTCAACTCCCCCATC
>JBDKVE010000052.1:0-3082 GCA_039679345.1 Anaerohalosphaeraceae bacterium | reverse complement strand
GCCGCCCCAAGCCCCAAGCCGGATTATTTCAATAACCGCTGGCGCTGGGAGATCAATTGGTGGCAGGCGACGTTTCCCGACCTGCTGAATGACCCTGAGGTTTCTCAAATTTCGGGCAGCTATGGTGAGAACTGGTGGATAACACACTCTCCGTCGGAAGACTCCGCGACTTATCCCGACCAGAATAAATTCAAACGGGTGGGAATTGCCGGCGTCAGCCCTGCTTCGATTCCGGTGATGGGGGACAATGGGGCCTTTCTGGCACGTCCGACGGAAGCGTCCAATCCTCCGGACAATGATGGTGATTACACCCATATCAATGGCGACGAAATGCGGCGAATCTGTACGGATCGCCATGCCACCGGCAGTACCAACTGGGCATTTGCGGATTATTCGGTGCGTTCTGTGGGGCTTAAGCAGCTCTGGCAGACCCGATGGCATAAAAACTGGAAAACCCGGACCCCGGTATGGCCGGCCTGGATGCAGAAATATCCGGATTAGTGATTTGCTTTATGTATACCAACGGGTATGATTATTCCGCGGCGGCCACAGGCCGCTTTTATGCCGCGCTTATTCACAGGGTCAAGTTACCCTACATAGCCGCGGTGATAATCTGCTGCTGAAAGCTCTTTGGCCGCGACGAACCGGGAAATATTAAGTAGGATCAGTATAAAAATAATTGGTGTCACGGGGGTGAGCGGATAAAATTGACAGTGCTGATTCATTTGCAGCATTGGCTGCGGATGGACTATTCCCGAAAGAAAGGATTGCAGATGCGGTTGAACTGTTCGATACAAGCAATGTGGTGTTCTGTCCTGGCTGTGCTGATGGCGGCCTGTTTGCCGTCGTCGGTACTGGCGGGCGATCTGCTTCATTATTACTTCCCGCCGGAGCAGAATCTCAATAAGACGATTACCACGCAGGTCTGCATTTATGGTGGGACATCGTCGGGGGTAGTTGCGGCACTCGAATTAAAGCGGCTGGGAATCAGCTCGGTGATTGTCCACCCCGGTATCCGGCTGGGCGGCCTGTCGGCGGGGGGGCTGGGTTGGACGGATTTTGGCAACAAGGAGGCGGTTCAGGGAATCGCCCGGGAATTTTATAAGCGCGTCGGTGCCAAATACGGTACGGCCGAGAACTGGGCGTTTGAGCCATCAGTTGCCTTGGCCGTGTTTCAGGATATGGTACAGGAAGCCGGGGTGGAGGTGTATTACAAGGCGTTTCTGAATCGCGGCAGCGGGATAGTGATGTCCAGCGGCCGTATTGTGCGGATTACGACCGAAAACGGCCTGACGGTCAATGCTGATTACTTTATCGATGCCACCTATGAAGGCGACCTGATGGCAGCGGCAGGAGTGACTTATGCAACAGGCCGGGAAAGCAATGCGACGTATGGTGAAACCTATAACGGCCAGCAGGTCCGGGACAAGCACCAGCTTCTTCGCAATGTAAGTCCTTATGTCGTGGCCGGCGACCCCAACAGCGGATTACTTCCGGGGATTGAAACCGTTGTCCCTGTTGCCGGGCAGGGGGATCATCGCATCCAGGCCTATAACTTCCGGATTTGTATGACCGATGTGGCTGCCAATCGTGTGCCTTTCCCAAAGCCTGCCAACTATGACCGGAACTGGTATGTTCTGTTGGAGCGTTATTTTGCCGTGGGATTTGGGACGGAATTTGACAACTCCTTTAATAAATTCGACCGGATTAAAAACGGGAAAACCGATACCAACAACCATGGTGCCGTCTCAACCGATTTTATTGGTCAGAATTTCAACTGGCCCAACGGCAGCTATCAAGAACGGGAAACCATCTTTCAGCGGCATGTGACGTATATTCAGGGCTACTGGTGGTTTATCGCCAACGACCCGGCGGTCGGGCAGGTAGTCCCGACGATTCAAGCCCAGATGAAAAATTGGGGGCTGGCGGCCGATGAATTCACCGAAACCGGCAACTGGCCCTGTCAACTGTATATCCGCGAAGCCCGCCGGATGGTCTCGGATTATGTAATTACCGAACATGATTTTCTAGGCAAGACCCAGGCCGGGGATTCGGTGGGGCTGGCATCCTATAATATGGATTCCCATAATTGCACCCGTTTTGTCAATGCGTCCGGCTTTGTCAAAAACGAAGGGGATGCACAGATTGGCGGCAATACTCCATATCGGTTATCATACCGTGCGATGATCCCGCCCAGCGGCCAGTGTTCTAATCTGGCGGTTCCGGTCTGTGTTTCAGCCTCGCATATTGCTTATGGTTCCGTGCGTATGGAGCCGGTTTTTATGATTCTGGGACAGTCTTCGGCGGCGGCGATTGCTCAGGCGATTGGCCGCGGCAATATTGGGCTTCATACAGTCGATGTACCACAGCTCCAGAAGATGCTGATGAAGCGCGGGCAGCGCATCTATTGGGGTGATCCGATTGAAGAGATTGAAGGGACCGTGATTGATTCTGAAGAGGACGCCAAGGTGATCAAGACCGGGGCCTGGGGAGCGAGCAGTTCTGTGTCTGGTTATTATGGCCAGAATTATCTGCATGATGACAATGCAGGAAAAGGGCAAAAGTCCATCACATTCCAACTTAATGTCCCCGCCACCGGCCCGTACGATGTTTATCTGCGGTGGACATCCCATGACAACCGGGCATCGAATGTCCCGGTCACAGTCAATCATGACGGAGGGGCGGCAAACCACATAGTCAATCAGCAATCCAATGGGGCTAAATGGAATCTGCTTGGCCGGTATCGATTTTCCGCGGGGACCGGCTCTGTGATGATTTCCAATACGGATACAAATGGATATGTGATTGTCGATGCGGTTCTGATTTCCATGCCATTAAGTACTTGCGTAGATGTAATCAATGCAGGATATGGATTAGCTGCGGACTTAAGCGGTCCGGAGGGCTTTCCGGACTGCTATGTGAACATGTATGATTTATCGGCGATGGCAAATCAATGGATGCTGTCGTTTGAGAACTGGTAAGCAGGTTAGGTTGTGACGGCAAATTCTTTTTTCCGGCTGTTCATCTGGGCTTTCAGCCGGGCAATAATAGACGAATGCATCTGGGATACGCGTGATTCGGA
>JBDKVE010000051.1:0-9905 GCA_039679345.1 Anaerohalosphaeraceae bacterium | reverse complement strand
ATTTCTACAATGACGACCTCAATCGCCAGACAGGTCAATGGTTTGTTGTCGATTACCGTGCCGACAGGCCTGGGTATTGCCAGGTCAATTTTTACCAGCACAGTACTTCATGGACTACACCGGATCCCAATCAATCCATTACATTTGTCAATATCGCCAATCGGGATTTAAATCAGGATAATCTGGTTAATCACCAGGATTTTAACCTGTTTTCCCGGTACTGGCTTTCTCAGGGATGTGTCGAACCTTCCTGGTGCGGCGGAGCAGACCTAAACCAAAATGGACAGGTAGAAGTCGAGGATGCCGTCGTGTTTGCCGAATACTGGCTGTGGGGAACACCCAACTGGCAGCATGCGCCGCAGATTATACAAAGCGATCCGAACCTGGTTTTTGCCGTTGTTGACGCCAATGAGCTGTCGGAAATTACCCTGTATGTCGGAAACAGCACATCCCTTTATATCACCAAACAATCCGACGGCCAGGTACTGAATATCTTCTCTATGGAAGCCCTCCTGTCCGATCCCAATCTGGGAAGCATCGACAATACTGAAATTGATCTCAACGCGCCCAATGACGGCACCGCACAGATTCTGATCAGTCCGCGGGATGTGTTTTTCGATTACTACGGGCCGGGGTACACCCAATACGAGGGCATTTACCTGCTTGGTATCAGTTTATGGGAACCTATTGACGACGGCGCATTGGCCAGCTTTGTCTATACGGCGGAACAACCGGGTGATGTCGTCGTGTCGCTGATTCATTATGAAGCACAGCCCGCCAGGCTGGAATCCATCCTAATCCATCAGATTGTGCCGCCGGCGGCCGCTTCATCAGCATCGGTTGCAGAGACTGTGGAACTCCTCGAAGAGATCTATGACAACAGCGAAGATTTGCAGACCAGTGTCCCAGAGGAAGAATGGGATTCGTTTATTGAATCTGTGGCAGAATCCGCAGATCCGAATCAACTTTAAACACAGGCTATTATTTTAATCAAAGGTGATTTATGATAAAAAGAACAATCGTGTTAATCCTGTGTCTGAGCAGTGCCCTGTTGGCAGACCGGAAACTATCGTCAACTGAAACGGCTTTAATCCTGAAAATCCTGACCAGTACTCCCCGTCTGATGTGGCTGCCTGCAGGAACGATTCAGGCTCGTCATCTGGAATATTATGATTCCGAGAAAAATGCGATTGAATCCACGGAAACCATGCACATCAACGACACCCAGTTTTACTGGGAAATCATGCTGTCGGACGCAGCGTCCGACACACCCGGGGCCAACATCCCGCAGCAAGCACTGACCGGTGATGTTGACAGCCGGATGAATCAGCACCGGATTTTCAGTTGGGACGGCACCACATTGATACGCTATTATAAATCTGCCGGACATGCCGTTGTCGAAACAGAGATGCCTGGAAAAATCGGGGGTCCATTCAGCGCCGGAATCATCCCCTGGGGACATGGTTTCTATACGCTGGAGAATCTCTCGAAATGTACCACCAGCGCATGGAAAAAAACCATTGACGGACAGACTTTGATTGAACTGAAAATCATCCCGGCGAATGCATCCGCCGGGATGCAAATGAGCTATTTACTCGATCCGGCCAGATACTATGCCGTCATTAATTATGAAATGGAAGATCCCACGTTTTCAAAAATTCGGCAAACGTATCGCAATTATGTCAAGGTCAGCCAAAAATGGGTTCCCACCATTATCACCATTGAACGGTTTAACAAACAGCCTTACGGCCTTCAGTTAAAATCGTATGAAGACTGGAAATTTGATCTGATCTCCCCCGAAATACCGGGACGGCAATCACTGAATATCGAGTTTGACAAAGGAACGCTGGTTGAGATACAGCCCTCTCATGCCTCGCATTCCATCCAATATCATGCCGCGGACAAAACCAAAATCAATGAACTGTTGAGTGAAAAAATTACCCTGCAGACTGAATCGTCGACAAAAAAATCAAATTGTGCAGGCATTGCAGCAACCTTTGTAGCCAAAAAATTTTCGCATTCGGTATCTGCTGAACAACTGGCTACGATGACCTCTTCTGACAATCAGATGACCAGTCTCTATCAGCTCAAACAAACGCTGGAAGAGGCCGGTCTGTCTTGCATGGCCGTCGAAACCGACCTGGAAACACTCAAGCAAAGTAATCACTGTCAAATCGTGCTGCATTTACCGGCTTCAAACCATTATATTATCCTGGATGACATCGATGACCAGTATGTCTGGGCAATTGACCTGACCAATCGCAAATTTTATTATCGAACCCCTATTGACGAGTTTAAAAAACAATGGTCGACTGGAACCGCCCTGCTGATTTCAGATCACCCGCAGCATCTGCCTATGCAGCAGGGCAAACCCATTTCGCTGTCCATTCAGCAGCAGATCCGCGGGGGTGATCCGGCCGGCTATTCCTGTACCGATTTGCTGCAGGTGGAACAGCGTATATTATGCACTCAGCCAGATGAATCATGGATGTGCAGTGGAGCCTATTACAGAATATGGGAACGTACAGGGTGCAAGGAAGACCCTAACGGCGGTTTTTGTTCAGGCTCCAATATGCTCGGATATGACTATACACATTGTATTAACGACACGGCAAATCCGACCGAATGCACCACGACCGGACAATGGTACAGCCGCTTTATTCGTGCATGTCAATAATTATTTATCGTCCAGTCTTGAAGTTCTCGGCTTGTTTCTGGTATAGTACCTGAAACAGGCCGTTTTATTTTATTAACCCAAAATAATACTGGACAAAATGAATCGCAAAGCTTTTACACTAGTTGAGTTGCTGATTGTTATCGTCATTATTGCCAGTTTGCTGGGAATCACGCTTCCCGCTATCCGGCATTGCAAGCAGAAAGTCCAATCATTAACCTGCATTTCAAATCTCCGCCAGCTTACCCTGGCCTTGAATTCTTATGCAAATGACTCTACGAGTTACCCTTATGGTTTCTCTGATCAGCCAGGCATGTTATATCCCCCGCCGGAGGGATATTCCGGGTCCTCTACTGCAGACTGGGTGGGCTGGTGGTGGTTCGAATTGATCGGTGAGGTAATTAAATCATCATCTGCAATGGATTGCCCCGGTTCCAGAGAGGATATGTTATATAAAAACTTACGCGGAAACTACGGTGTCAATTATTCCATCTGTAAAATATCCCCCCTTGCGCCCAAAGAAACCGAATTTATTGGAAAACCGCTTAAGGCCACGCAGATTCATCAGCCCGCCGGCGTGCTTTTAGTGATGGATGCCGGCTATAGTCTGATAAGCTGGAAAGCAGCGACAGGTGATCCTTCGATGTCTTTTGAAAATCCCAAACGAAATCCCTGGTTTTATGTGCCCGGACTGACTTCGATCAATGAACGAAAAACCATCGATTCTGCTAAAACAGAGGACGCAATCGCAGGGCGGCACCCCGGTAAAACCATTAACGCCGGATTTTGTGATGGTCACGTGGATTCATTAGATGCCGAATCGCTGGCGGTTGAACGCCTGCCAGATACACCGGTTCCGCATTATCGATACTGGTCCCCGTAATCGAGGGATTGATGATTTCTTTATTCCGAAGTCTTATACCGGGGAAAGAGTTTTTGAATCTCACCTTCGGTTGTCGCAGAGTCGGGATAATCAATTACCATCTGCATCATAAGCTGCTCTTTTTGATTTGGTAATTGTTCCCACCACTCAATCCGATCCGGCAGCATGGTGGATGCGTTAAGGAACCCCCGCCATCGGCGAGCAATCTGTCCCTTTGGGTTGTCCGACTGTCCCCACTGCAAATCATACACCTGCTGATTATCCCCGGCCTGAGCAGCCCCTTCCACCTGGACCCAGGAATACGTTGCAGGCAAATCCCTGATGCTGTTAAACGGCATTAAACCGAACCCCTTTTGACTGGCCTGCAAAGGCGGAAGCGAGGCCTGCCTGACAGGCTCTTGTGAAATGGAATTGGAATTAAGCATCGTCTGCTTATTCAAATCCCAAAGCGTTGCATTCCCGGAATTCTGGTACATCTGAATCTGGAGCTCTCGGGAGATCAGAATTGTTTGCACAGGCTTTGTCTGCTCCGGCACAAAAATCTGAATGCGGCAATTCTTTATTTGTTCAACGGCGCGATATACCTGTTTCAATGCAATCCCTTCGGCCGAAGGAACCGACAGAAAACAGATTGAAATCCCCATTAAAATACTGGCAGCAAGGCCGGCACGAATCCAGAGCCGGCGGGAAACCGCCCCGGCGGGTTTTGAGCGTGTCGAGCCTTTTACCGCCTGAAGCTGCTTTACACCTATTTCAAGACGTCCGTCGGCGGTCAATTCCGCCCGCGTGTAGATGCCTGAATTTTCAGAATTTTTAATTTTTACCAGGTCCTTTAAAAGAGCCTGCGACAGCATATCTGAATCAGGCTGATCGGCCAGAAATGATATCGCACACTGGGCCTGTTCAAAAGACATATTCATTTTTCGAATCGTCTGGAACCGGCTTTGGCATTGAGGACAGGATTCCAGGTGAGCGGTCACAGCGGTTCGCCACGGCGCATCACCGGATGCCTGGTTCATCAGCACCAGAAATGGTTTAATGTCATCACACGATACCCATTCGTTCAGCAGCCGATGATGCAGCGCAAGATATTGCACCTTTGTCGCCAAGGATTGTACATCCAACGGGTCGTGAATACAGCAATCCAGCTTCTTTATCTCCGATTGACAATCCGGGCAGTTGCTGATATGAACAGCCATGTCATCCGGAATATCCGACCGGTTGTGTGACAGATAATCAAAATAACAGGCAGACGCCTGTTGACACTGAATGTTATTCTCCTTCGTCATGATCGACCCTTCCCTGTACACCTAAAATCGTTCGAATTTTTTTTAATCCAATGGAAATATATTTTTTAACCGTATGAGGTTTAACATCCATTAACTCCGCAATCTGTCCTAAACTGCGATGGTCCCGATATCGCAATCGGACAGCTTCCGCTTCTTTTTTTGATAAAAACTCATCTATCACTTTTAAAACCTTCTGCATCCGTTCATCATAAAGACAATCATTCATTTTTTGCCCCGCACTGAACGCCGCTTTCTCCTGAGCATATTCCCTGAGATTGTGCTGATATCGAAACTGTTTTCGTTGCCAATCGACCACCTTGTCACAAATGACTTTATACAAGTAGCCCTTCAAATTCTGTACATTCTGAGGAACAGGCTTGTACACAAAGAATATAAACAACTCGTTGAAGAAATCATCCTGCGAATCGGAGTCCGATAACACATATCGTATGATCGAATAGATAAAGGCCCCCTGCTCCAAAAAGAGCTGACGGGTAATTTCAACTTGTTTCTGGACATCAATTGTCCGGTCTGTATCTTTTGACAACACCAGCCTTTATATCCCATTGAAGAGGTTTTATATAACACCATGAAACGCTCTCTAATCATAGTTAATCGCTCATAAAAAATCAATTTTAATAGGTTTTGTTAAAATGAATTTAACCTGAAAGTAATCCACAACGGCCGAAATGAATGGATTACACCGCACTCATGTTAGAATCTTACTTTGGTTTTACATTCAGCCGAATTAGCTTCCACTGTAAATGCCGTCTGAGAAAGGCCAAATGTTGACAATAAAACAGAGGTTTTTGTAAATTCTATTATATATTATATTGGATGTTTTATGACGGATTACAGGTGTTCATGGGTGGTTGTTCATAAAAATTGATTGTCGATTTTTTATAGATAAAAAATTGCCGAAATAGAAGTATTAAATTAGACTATTTCGATAATCTCCTTAATCCCAGGGGTTATGAAGATATTGAATTTAAATCATAAATCTCGTTTGGAGGAAACAATGCGTTTATCCTGGATGTGTTGGACTGTTTCAGTAACACTGGCTCTTTTTATCTCTATAAACGGATATGCCGCATCTATAGCTGTAAGGGCCGGCCAGCATAATAAAGCCGCACAAATGCAGCCTGAATTTACGGTTACAGCCACTGATGCCAAAGAACCTGTCTTTTCATACGATTCAGATGAAGAAATACAGTGCCTCAGCCAGGCTGGCCAGCCTCAGATTCCATGGAAACTTATGACCGTTTTGCTGCCCCCCACCGCAGATTTATCCACGGTTGCAGGGCAAACCCTCTCGATTCAATATGAGTCGCTGGGAACCGGCTGGACGGTAAAACCCATGCCCCCGGCCGCAACGCGGGATGAACAAAATAATGAAATTGTTGTCTGGCCTGCTGACAGAGCAATTGTGGATGGGAAAGACACCGAAATCTATCAAGCCGATGCCTTCTGGCCCTATGAGGAGACCAGAGTTGTCCAGGCCAACCAGCTTCGCCAATGGCGGCTGGCCGAAATTGCAGTCCCCCTAATTCGTTATAATCCTGTTACCGGGGAACTGTTGAAGCTGGTATCGGCCGATGTGAACGTCGATTTCAAGAGGAAATCCCAGCCGGTCAAGGCCGGACAGTTCAAGCGGGACCGTCGCGGACGGGATCGCGTGGGGCGGCTGGCCGTGAATTTTTCGGATGCCGCGTCTGAATATGAGGCGGCCACATCGAATACGGATTCGTCATCCTTGACCACGTATTCCACATCTGAATCCTCGCTGGATGCCGCTGAGGCGGGTATAAACTCAACCGGATATGCCATCATCACGACCAACACTCTCAAAAACAGCAGCACCAAATTGGCCTCATTTATCACCCATAAACAAAACCGCGGATTCACGGTTTATGTCGCAACTGAAACACTGTGCACCTGTACCAATACCGGTGTCACCAGTGACGGCTGGGGCGGCGGTACCGGCAGCACCAGTGCAAATAATATTCGGACATGGCTGAAAAACAACTACCTGACCAAAGACCTGCTGTATGTCCTGTTGATTGGCAATCCCAATCCCGACACCGGCAACGTCGCCATGTTCAAAAACAGTTACGCCACCTCTGAAAGCGACTGGGCCCCCACCGATTACAATTACTGGTTTCTGAACAGTGATGATGGAAGCGACCGATACTGGGAAGTCATCGTCGGACGTATTCCGAACTATGATTCCTCGGTGACATACCTGGACAGCATCCTGCAGAAAAGCATGGATTATGAGAATTCGACCAACACCAACTGGCGTCGGAATGTTCTGCTGCCCATGGTCCCGCTGGATGATTCAACCCCCTGCTACCAACTGGGCGAAGAAATTAAAAAAAATCTGCTGGAACCTCGTGTCATTCCGTCATATCGCATCTATGAAACCGTGTATGACGCCATCCCTCTACCGGAAGCTATCCTTTCCACTACCTATCCGGCGACCGCCTGGGCCAACGGCATATACGGCCTGGTCTCCTGGCAGACCCACGGCAACCAGGACTTTGCCGCCAGTGTCATCAGCAGCAGTGATGCCGGCTCCCTCAGCAATACCTATCACGCCGTAACATGTCAGTGATCGTGCCTGAATGCCTACGCAGAGAACAGTAACAATCTGGCCTACCGTCTTCTGCGGCAGGGAGCGGTCGTGGCACACGCCGCCACACGTAACTCATGGTATTATGTCGGCGAACGAAGCTTTACCAACACCAGCAGTAATGGTGGCTTTGCCTATAAATTTGCCGACCGCATCCTGCGGGGCGATACTTGCGGTGTAGCTCTCGGAACGGTTCGTCAAACTCTTACACCGGGTCTCTGGAGTAACTTTACCCGCTATGTCATTTACGGAGACCCCTCCGTTCGGTTGTTCTATGATATGACCAATTTCACGGTCTCCCCCACGGATGCCTTTTATGCCATGAAGACCGTTGGGCAGGCTCCATCTGCAACCAGCCGAACTTACACCGTTAAAAATAACACCTCATCTGCCATCAATTGGACCGCAACTGAAAACGCAGACTGGTTTGATCTGTCTTCAACCAGCGGCACTATCGCTGCAGGCGGTACCGCAACCGTTACCCTCAGCATCATCAATTCGCTGATTGATCTCATGTCCCCCGCTTGTCATTCCGACACAATACTATTTACGGACACGACCAACAATATCTCCTATACGCGCCCCGTACAACTGGATATTACCACCCCACTGATTGGGCACTGGAAACTGGATAACGCATTCAGCGCTGGCTCCACTGCCGCCGACAAAGGTTTTTTGTCCAACTTCGGCACACTGGTTGATGCCGATATTGATGGAACCAACCAAGATCCAGACAAAAGAGATGATCAGGATAACGATCCAACCAATGTGATGACATTTGAGTCGAATTCGACACCCGGCAAACTCGGCTCAGCACTGACCTTTGACGGAATGGGCGATCATATTAAACTGAGCAAATCCATTATGACGCCGGGCCCTGGCTTTTCGATCTGCCTGTGGGCTTACCCCACCATTCTAAAGGATTGGATTCGTTTTATTGACTTTGGTGACGTACATGAAAGTAATTTTATTTTGGCATGTCGCAATCCCGCAGACAACAAGGCAGACCTGGTTTTCAAATCCTACAATGGCTCTTCCGATGGTAGCGAAGTAAACGCCGCAGACGCCATCGAATTGAATAAATGGCAGTTTTTCGCCGCGACACTCGATACCTCCGGCAATGTCAAGATTTATAAGGATGGGGTGCTGGTTGCATCCGGCAAATCCGCTGCGTTGACCAAGGTCAATCGCACCCGCTGCTATATTGGCCGAAGCAACTGGGATGATCCGTATTATCAGGGTTCCATGGATGATATTCGAATCTTCAACGCCGTCCTGACCCAGCAGCAGATTCAAAACCTGATGGTCGGCATCACCGAAGCCTATGCGCCAACGCCCTCCGAGCGAGGCAGCGCTTCACAGCAGACCATGCTCAAATGGAGCGGCAGCGAAAATGCAGCCGGCTACCAGAGTTTCATGGGGACCGATTCAGCCGCAGTTACTGCGGCAACTACAGCCAGTACTGAGTATATGGGGTACCGCACGGTCACGCAATACAACCCCGGTGAGCTGACTCTCGGCACCCGATACTACTGGCGCGTCGATACAGTTGCTTCCAATGGTTCTATCTTGGCAGGTCCAGTCTGGGACTTTGTTGCGGCCGGCTCACTGACCCGACAGGTTTATACCGGTATTACCGGCGAAGCCGTCAGCAACCTGACCAGTGCCGCCAAGTATCCCAACAGCCCCGACATCTATGAATATATTAACAGCTTCGAAGGACCTACCAATGTCCTGGATTACTACGGTACCCGACTGGAAGGCTATCTGACGCCCAAGACCAGCGGAACCTATTATTTCTACATCTCCGGAGATGACGGCATCGAGTTGTGGTTCAGCAACAACAGCAGTCCGTCCAGCAGTGCACGGATTGCCTACTCCACCTCCTGTAGCGGTGTGCGTCAGTGGACCCGCTATTCCACCCAGAAATCCGCCGCAAAAACCCTCGTTGCCGGGCAGAAATATTACATCCGCGCCCTGCAGAAAGAACATGGCGGCGATGACCATATCGCCGTCGGCTGGCAGGGGCCGGACAGCCCCACCATCAGTATCATTGATGGACAGTTTTTGACACCATATATAACCAAGGTGGCGCCGATGTTTACCGAGGACGTCTATACCCAATCCGAGGCCGCCGAAGGTAAGGCCTATCAAAATTCAATCGCTTCCGCCCTTGCGGTTACGGGTACCTATACCCTCAGCAAACTTTCCGGCCCAACCTGGCTGCAAGTCAGTTCCGCCGGCGTCCTGAGCGGCACTCCCGCCAACGGGGACAAGGGTCTTACCAGCGTGCTGGTTCAGGTCTCCGACGCCTGGGGACGCACCGATCAGGCCGTCATTCAGATTCCGGTGGTCGAAACCTACAACGGCGGCTGGGGAACCTCCGACCTGACCGCCTTTGCCGAATCCTGGCTGGATACCCAGGCC
>JBDKVE010000050.1:0-9791 GCA_039679345.1 Anaerohalosphaeraceae bacterium | reverse complement strand
AAGGCCCCTGCCGCCAAGACACGTCCTATCGTAACGATTGAAGGTGTGACCCAGCAGGCCGATTTTGTTCCGCCGCTGAAACTGACTTTAGACACGTTTGTTGTCGGTGAAAAAAATCAACTTGCTTTTAACGCCGCAAAAACCGTGGTTCGTGAGGAAAAAAGCCCGTTTAATCCCCTATTTTATCATGGCGGATACGGCGTCGGCAAGACGCACCTGCTGCAGGGGATTTGCAATGAATATGCACGCAGCCGGCCGGGAACAAAATGGATGTATGTGTCGGCGGAGGATTTTGCGAACCAATATGTGCTGGCGCTGAAGACGCAGAAGCTGGAACAATTCCGGACGCGGTTCCGCAACTTAGACCTGCTGGCGATTGATGATATTCATTTTCTGGCCAACAAGACCGGGATGCAGGAGGAATTTCTGCATACGTTTAATAGTATTGATCTGGCGGGCAAGCAGATTGTGCTGGCTTCTGACGCACACCCCAAACAGATTGGGCAGCTTTGCGATAAGTTAGTCAGCCGGTTTGTGTCGGGGATGGTGGTGCGGATGGATTCGCCGGACTTTGAGACGCGATGCGAAATCTGCCGGAGGAAAGCGGCGTCGATGAAGCAGAAACTCAGCGATGAGGTGATTGAGCTGCTGGCCGACCAGGTGACCACGAGTGTCCGCGAATTGGAGGGGGCTCTGCTGAAACTGATCGCGTTCGGCTCGGTCTGCGGACAGAAAATCACGGCAGCCACAGCGCGAGAGCTGTTGTCAGAACATATTATCCGCAATGACCCGGTGGTGCACAGCTCGGATATCACCTCGGCGGTGGCGGGCTATTTCGGCGTCAGCTCCAACGAGATTCATTCGAGTAAAAAAGATCGATCCATCAGCCTGGCCCGTGCGTTCTGCATGTTTTTGACACGGCGGCTGACTAAGATGTCGTTCCCGGAAATCGGCAAGACACTGGGGGATAAGAATCACGCAACGGTGATTCTGGCCTGCCGCAAGATTGAACAGGCCGTCGAGACCAATCAGCGGCTGCAATGGAAAACCGAGGCGGGCTTTCGCAATGCCCCGGCCAAGGATGTCCTGCAGGAATTGCTCGAATCCATTCAGTAAATCTATTTGCGGCGGTGTCCAAAGATTGCTATGATGCCTATAGCATGAAAGGACTTCGCGATGGGAAAAGAGCGTTTTATTTTCAGCGTGGGTGTGATGCTTGCGGCGGTTTTGGCGCAGGCGGGCACGGTGCGGCCTGTCGATAACGGGCAGGCACTGGTCAATCCCGGCATGGGATGGACGCTGCATTTCTATTCCAACATCATTCAAAATTACGGTTCACGGCTGGAGCCGGCGGATACACTGGAGGACTGGCCGGGGCTGTCGGTGATTTATCTGCGGGTGCCGTGGTCATTTCTGGAGCCACGGGAAGGACAATTCAACTGGAGCCTGTTTGATACCCCCGCTCAGAAATGGATTGATCACGGCAAGCAAATCGCCATTCGCGTAACCTGTTCGGAAAGCTGGATGCGGTATGCCACGCCCAAGTGGGTTCAGGATGCGGGGGCCAAGGGGGTGGATTTTGAATTCGGCAAAGGCGTCAGGGATGGCGGGCCACAGTGGGAGCCGGATTTTGCTGATCCGGTGTTTCTGAGCAAGCTGGATGCGTTTCTGGCGGCGATGGCGGCTCGCTATGACGGCAATCCCAACGTGGCATTTATTGATATTGGGTCGTTCGGGATGTGGGGCGAGGGGCACACTGGCAACAGCACAAATCTGTCAGATGAAGCGACACTGAAGATTGTCAAGCAGCATATCGAACTGCATCGCAAGTATTTTACGAAAACGCAATTGTGTATCAGTGATGATGTGGCGGGACACGACAAGCCCGGCAGCCATTTTCCAGTAACAGATTATGCCCTGTCACAGGGGGTCACACTGCGGGATGACAGTATTCTGGTGCAGCCGGCGCCGCGGTCGTGGTATCATGCCCAGATGGCCGAGGCGTTCTGGCCGACGATGCCGGTGATTCTGGAGCATGAACATTACGGGTCATCGAAGGCACGCGGGGCGTGGGATGGGAAGCTGCTGATTCAGGCGGTGGAGGATTATCACGCCAGTTACATGTCGATTCACTGGTGGCCGCGGGAGATGCTGGAGGACAACCGCGAAACGGTCAGTCACATTAATCAGCGGATCGGGTATCGGCTCCTGCCGGAGGAAATCTCATGGCCGGATGAGGTTGCTATCGGGAAACCTTTCGAGGTGTCGATGCGATGGGTGAATACGGGAGCGGCGCCCTGTTATGGCGGCGGGTACGTGACGCTGACGCTGAAAGATGACAAAGGCGGGATTGTGTCGGTGCATGTGGATGAGTCGTTTGATGTGCGGGAGCTCAAGCCGGCGGAGAAAGGCAAGGCCGTCGGACAGGAGCGGACGATGCGGGCGGTGATCGCGATGGCACATCAGGACCCGATGGGGACTTTTACCCCGGCAGTTAAACCCGGGACTATGGATGTGTTTATCTCGGTCGGCAAGCGGGATGGCATGCCGGTGATTGCCCTGCCGCTGGGAGAACATGATGGACATCGGCGTTACAAAATCGGATCGATTCGCGTCATACAATAGGCAACATACATATTATTAAAAGTCAGGATAAACGGAGTGGATTATGAAACGAAGAACAGGTTTTTGGGTGGCGGTGGTTATGGTACTATCTTTATCACAATTGCAGGCGGCTGATGGAATCAGCATTATCCCGCAGCCAGTATCGATGCAGGTCAATCAAGGGCAGTTTACGCTATCGGCCGATACGGTTATTGTCGCCGATGCAGAACTGCAGGACAAGGCACAGCAGTTGGCAGATGCTCTGCGGCCGGCAACGGGATTTTCGCTGAAGATTCAATCTGCTGCAGCAGGCAACGCGATCCGTCTGAAGCTGGATGCATCGCTGGAGCGGCTGGGCAAGGAAGGCTATCGGCTGACGGTCAAACCCGACGGGATTGCCATCGGCGCGCCGTACAAGGCCGGGGTGTTTTACGGCATCCAGACCCTGCGTCAGCTTCTGCCGGAGGCGATTTATGCGGCGGACAAGCAAAGCGGGATTGCGTGGACGGTGCCGTGTGTGGAGATTGAGGACTATCCGCGGTTTGTGTGGCGCGGGATGCACCTGGATGTGGCACGGTATTTTATGCCGGCGGAGTTCGTCAAGAAATACATCGACCTGCTTGCGATGCACAAGATGAATACGTTTCACTGGCATCTGACCGAAGATCAGGGCTGGCGGATTGAAATCAGGAAATATCCGAAGCTGACGGAAATCGGGGCCTGGCGGGATGAGACGATTGTCGGTCATGCCGGACGCGACGGAAATCAGTATGATGGTGTTCGTCACGGCGGCTTCTATACGCAGGAGCAGGTGCGGGAAATTGTCGCGTATGCCAAACAGCGGCATGTCAATATCGTTCCGGAAATCGAGATGCCCGGTCATTCCCAGGCGGCCATTGCGGCTTACCCGGAACTGGGCTGCACCGATAAACCGCTCAAAGTCTTCACGACCTGGGGTGTGAATGAAAATGTCTTTAATGTCAACGAAGTGACGTTTACGTTTCTGCAGGATGTCCTGCTGGAAGTGATGGAGTTGTTTGATTCGCCGTTTATTCACATCGGCGGCGATGAGGTGCCCAAGAAGCAGTGGAAGGAGAACGCCTACGCTCAGGCCAAGATCAAAGAGCTGGGGCTGAAGAATGAAGAAGAACTGCAAAGCTGGTTTATCAAGCGGATCGATACATTTGTCACGCAGCACGGCCGGCGGATTATCGGATGGGACGAGATTCTTGAAGGCGGACTGGCGCCAGGGGCGACGGTGATGAGCTGGCGCGGCGAGGCCGGAGGGATTGCGGCGGCCAGGGCGGGGCATGATGTGGTAATGGCATCGAACAGCCATCTGTACTTTGACTATTTTCAGGCCGATCCGAAAAATGAACCTTTGGGCATCGGCGGATTTGTGCCGCTGGAAAAAGTGTACAGCTATGATCCCATCCCGGCGGTACTGAGCGGCCAACAGGCCAAGCATATTCTGGGTGCTCAGGGACAGCTCTGGGCGGAATATATTCCCAATCCGAAACATGCCGAGTATATGGCTTTTCCGCGTGCATCAGCACTGGCGGAGGTGGTGTGGTCGCCCAAACAGGCTCGCAATTATGACCAATTCATTGAGCGGATGATGACGCATGCCCAGCGGCTGAGCCGGCTGGATGTCAACTACTGTCCGCTGGAGAAGACAGGTCTGCTGCGGCCGCAGATTCGCCGCGATACGCTCGGTCAGGTCAGTATCGTATGTCATCCATCCTCAACGGAGGTGTTTTATACTCTTGACGGCAGCACGCCGACTGAAAAATCGCAGCGGTATCAGCAGGCATTTGATTATCCGCAGGGCGGCACGGTGCGGGCGGTTGCGGTCTGGAAAGGCCGGAGCGGGCCGGTCAGTGAAGCGGTCTTTGGCCCCAGCAAGCGGGGCTGGACGATATTGGCGTTCAGCAGCCATCAGGCCGGGGAAGAGGCCGTTAATACAATTGATGATAACCCCGAAACGCTGTGGCACACGGCATACGGGGACAATACGCCCTCGCATCCGCATACGCTGGATATCGACCTGGGCAAAATCTGTACGCTCAAGGGGGCAACCTATACCCCGCGTTCCAATGGTGGTAACGGCACGATTCGAGAGTGCGAATTTTATACGAGCGCCGATGGTAAAACCTGGACGCTGGGCGGAAAAGGCAGCTTTGAAGACATCAAACAAAATCTGACCGAACATCGAGTACTGTTTGCAGCCCCGGTCAAGACCCGGTATCTGCGATTTGTCTCGATCCGTGAAATCAACGGCAATGCGTGGGCATCGGCGGGTGAAATCGGGATTATCATCGGAGAATAATTCTATGAGGTCTTTAACGACGATTGTTCTGTGCTGCGGTATTGTGATTGCATCGGCGGCTTGCTTTGCCCAGCAGCAGGACAATACCGAACAGATGAGCTGGCTGGATAACGGGCAGATTAAGCTGGGCGTGGATTTGAATCTTGGCGGTGCGGTGACGTACCTGGCTGACGCCAAGACCAGCGAGAATCTGATCAACAGCTATGACTGGGGGCGGCAGGTGCAGATGTCGTTTTATTCCGGGCCGAATCCGTTTATCCCGGCGGGCAAGAAAATCCAGCCTCACTGGCAGGGACTGGGGTGGAATCCGATTCAATCGGGAGACTGCTTTGGCTACCGTTCCAAAGTCCTTACGCATACCAACGACGGCACGACGATTCATGTCCAGTGCATCCCGATGATCTGGCCGCTGGAAAACGCGCCGGGGGAATGCACGTTTGAGTGCATCTTCCGGCTGGATGGGCGTGCGGTGCAGGTGACCAGCCGATTGAATAACGCACGTCCCGACAAGACCTGGTATGGGGCGAGGGATCAGGAATTGCCGGCGGTTTATACCAATGGGCCCTATCATAAGCTGATGACTTATACAGGCGACAAGCCCTATACCGGCGGTGCATTGGTTGAGGTACCCAAGAAGCCGGGAGCCAGCGGGATTTGGGCGGATCCGTGGAATGCGACGGAGAACTGGGCGGCGTTAGTCAATGACAGCGACTTCGGGCTGGGGGTGTGGCATCCGGGCGTGTACCGGTTTATCGGCGGGTTTGCCTGCGGGCAGCCGGGCAAAGGCGGGCCTAAGGATGCACCGACCGGATATATCTCGCCGATTCATCGGGAGATTCTGGACTGGAATATCGTTTATGAGTACCGGTATATTCTGATTGTCGATTCGCTGAGCAATATCCGCACGTATATTTATGCCCATGCCGACAAAGCGACACTGCCGCGATATGATTTTGCGAAGGATCGGCAGCACTGGATTTATACGAATGCCCGGGATGCGGGCTGGCCGATTCAGGGGTATCTGGAGATTCACGCCGATGGCAGCGATGTGCAGCTTTACAGCCCGGAGGCGTTCTGGCGGGCGGAGCCGGGGCATAAGCTGGTGATTACCGCGGCGGGAAAGAAAAACGATACGGCTAAAATGGTTCAGGCCCAGGTATTCTGGAAAACCGCGGCGGGCAAACCGTTCAGCGAGGAAAACAGCCTGAGTTTTACCCTCAAAGCCGATGAGACATTTGCGACCTATACGCTGGACATTGGAAAACATGCGGGATATCAGGGCGTGATTACGGGACTGCGGCTGGATCCGTTTCATACGGCCGGGGCGGACGAGTGGGTTCGGATTCGGTCGATTGAGATTCAGTGAGCGAAGGGAAATTTGAGCAGTCAGGCTTATCGTGCTCGCTCTGGATTCCCGCTTTCGCGTGAATGACAATTTGCAATGTGACTATTGTACGAAAAGCAGAATTTTATGTGCTTTTAACAAGAATTGCAATACTTTAAGTTCAATAAAAAAAGCCCGTCGGTCGAAACCGTCAGGCTTTTTTTTGTTTTATGGAAACTAAATCTGCCGGAATAGGAATTAGACTTTCGGATAGCCGCCAAGGAATTCCGTCTTGGGCAGAGTGCCGCACAGTGGAGCGGCGTATTCGACGAAGGCCTTTGTCATGCCGTTGCCATCCTTGTTGATGTATTCATCGGGGACGGATTTGGTCTTTTCGGCGACGTTGGCCAGGTTGGTGCGGAAATATTCCACGCCGTACTTGGCACCATTGCCGGTGCGTTTCATCGCCACCGAGCCGTTGTCTTCCTTCATGGCATACTGGACGGCTTTGCGGCCGCACTCGCGGGCTTCTTTGACGTCGGTTTCCGACTGGAGACCGGCGAAGCTGCGCTGCAGGTAGCCGAAGGTATCGGCGCGGACGCGTTTGATGCCGAGCTTGCCTTTAATCTGGCCGGCCAGGAAGTCGGCCAGGGCGCCGGTGCCGGAAAGCTGCACGTTGCCATGGGCATCGCGTTCGGCGTTGGCGGCCAGTTTTTCGGCCCATGTTACATGATCCACGTCGCCTATGCCTTCGCTGGCAGCGATGACGCAGCGGCCGAGTTTTTTATAGACGCCTTCGACGTCGGCGAGGAATTTTTCCATGGAGACCGGCCGTTCGGGGATATATATCAAATGCGGGCCGTCGTCTTCGCGGGTTTTGGCCAGCGCTGCGGCACCGGTCAAAAAACCTGCATGGCGACCCATAATCACGTCAATCTTCACGCCCGGCAAGGCCCGGTTGTCGAGGTCGTCGCCCATGACGGCACAGGCCACGAACTTGGCGGCAGTGCCGAAGCCGGGGCAGTGGTCGGTGACGAGCAGGTCGTTGTCGATGGTTTTCGGGACATGAAAGGCCTTCAGGTCATAGCCGCATTTTTCGGCCATGTTGTTGATGATGTAGCAGGTGTTGGCGCTGTCATTGCCGCCGATATAGAAGAAATAGCGGATGTCGCGCTTCTTGAAGACTTCCAGAACCTGGGCACAGTAGGCCTCATCGGGCTTGTCGCGGCTGGAACCCAGTCCCGAGGACGGCGAGCCGGCCACCCGTTCGAGGGTTTCAATCGACAGCTTTTTGAGGTCGATAAAGTGTTCTTTTTTGATGCCGGCAACCGCATGAATCGCACCATAGAGGTTGGTGATATCCTTGCATTTGCAGGCTTCTTCGATGACGCCGACCAACGAGGCGTTGATAACCCCGGTCGGGCCGCCAGACTGACTGACTATCGCATTTGCCATATTTAAACCTTTCCAGACTTGATGCGTCTTGTTAAAAAAGAATTCCTTGATTGGCAGGCGATTATACAAAACCGGGCCGTAAAATCAAGGAAAGAACGGACAGGAATTCGATTGGGGGGAGGCATAGACCGCTATGTCAACTTATTCTATCTGCTATTGTTTATTTGTAAAGTTTTATTCTGTCGCCCCGCTGGGGCTATGGCTGGGAATGAACCCTCTTCCGGGGGCTTACGCACCCCGGCTATGAAACTGGATGCCCCTGCCGGGGCTGATAGAAAATGGAAAATTTCTTTCGGGGGGCTTATGCCTCCTGCTATGATGCGGTGTGATCCTGTTTTGAGTCTTGAGTCAGAAGATTTCTGCGTAGCAGGATATTGAAAATCGCTTGACAAGGATTGGTCGGGCGGATAGTACAGGATTGGGTTTGAATGCAGCACTGTTGGGCTGAGGGAGTCTGACGGCCTGATAGAATCAGGATTTTCAGAGATATTTGATACGGGCAGATGAGGCCTTATGCGATTATTCAGTCATACGATTGCTGATTACACCTGTTCGCAGCATTGCGGGTATCATCGATCTATTGCTGCGGCTAATCTATCTTACTTCCACCTGTTCGCAGCGGCAGGAGCGGCAATCCCTCTATGGATCATTTCTCTGGGCGATCCGTGGCGGCTTCCGTGGTATTATCTATTCTGTATTCTCGCAGGCGAATTAGTCCTGTTAATTCTTGTTGGATTAGCGGCCGGCTTACTGTTGATGCCTTTTACCATGCGCGGTACACAAGTGTGCAAGAACTGCGGTGCGGCGATGTTTCTTGCCGGCAGGCATTTTGATCCTTTGGGATCATCGAAACCTCATTGGAGCGATATTGTTATGTTTGCTATTTTTGTCGCGATGAATGTCATGATATCGTATGGGTTTATGTGGGGAAATATTGAAAGTCTTACAGCGTCATTACCATAATAATTGTGACGTTTGTTTTTCAGTCAGGAGATAGCCATGAAGGTCATATTAGTCAACGGAAGTCCCAATAAAAACGGGTGTACGTATACGGCATTGGAGGAAGTGGCCAAAACGCTGAATGCCGAAGCGATTGAGACTGAAATCTTCCAAATCGGGACAAAGCCGTTGTCCGGATGCATTGCCTGCCGGAAATGCCAGGGACTGGGCCGCTGCATCTTTTCGGATAAAGTCAATGATTTTCTGGATATCGCCAAAGATGCCGACGGGTTTGTGTTCGGGTCGCCGGTGTATTATGCCTCTGCGGCGGGAGCATTGACCTGTTTTATGGACCGCGTGTTCTTTGCCAACGCCTTATCCGGGAGGCAATGCTTTTATTTGAAGCCGGCCGCCGCGGTGGTCAGCGCCCGACGGGCGGGAACGACGGCGACGTTTGACCAGCTTAACAAGTATTTTACCATCTCCCAGATGCCGGTGATCTCGTCGCGATACTGGAATATGGTGCATGGCTTTACTCCCGAGGATGTCAAACAGGATCTGGAGGGAATGCAGATTATGCGGGTGCTGGGCAGGAATATGGCCTGGTTTTTGAAATGCAAAGAGGCCGGCATGAAAGCGGGGATTGCATTGCCCGAACAGGAAGACACCATCTTTACGAACTTTATCCGATAGGCGCAAAAAAAACGGCGACGGGAGGCGTCGCCGTTTTGAGGTTTTATATTCGTAATGGCTTCTACTGGACATTGAGGATCGAATTAAAATCGCCGAAGGGGTTCATTTCGGTCATTTCGTTGTAGGGGTCCTGCTGCCACTGGCCATCGACGACCAGGCGATAGCGATAGGTCCCCTTATCGAGCGGCATTTTGATCTGCCAGTTGCCATTGTCGCCAACTTTTTCGAGCGGGGTCTGTTCGGGTTTCCAGCCATTGAAGTCGCCGGCAATGTGGACGGCCCCAGCCCGGGGATACAAGGTCGAGAAGACCACCGAGCCATTGA
The DNA here is from genome assembly GCA_039679345.1 of Anaerohalosphaeraceae bacterium. Lineage (GTDB taxonomy): Bacteria > Planctomycetota > Phycisphaerae > Sedimentisphaerales > Anaerohalosphaeraceae > Anaeroglomus. Next base: position 123 of record JBDKVE010000050.1, on the reverse strand, counting down.
CCTGCCGGACACCGTAGAAATCGGCCAGCTTCTGTTCGAGTGTGGTTTTGGGCTGTTCCGGCTCAATAGACATCTTAGGCTCTTTAATCGAGGCCAGCAGTTCATCGGCGCTGGCGCTGATGG
>JBDKVE010000049.1:0-6626 GCA_039679345.1 Anaerohalosphaeraceae bacterium | reverse complement strand
AGCCAAGATGCCATTGCCGTGGGCTTTGGCACGCTCGATAAACTCATCATTCTGGCCGATATCCTCGGCGTTGCCATGGCTGAACAGCAGGACAAAACTATCCGGTCCGGCCGGACGCCATAGTGCCGCAATAGACTCGTCGAGTGTCGCCGGGATTTTGATAATCCCATCCTGCGCGGTATAGCTTGCCTGCGGAGGGTGAAAAATCATCCGGTCGGCACAGGAGCAGACCAGCACCACAATCACCACGGGCCATGCAATCATCCGAATGCCGATTGCTTTGAGCCACTTTTTGGTTTTCGTGTTCATCACGCTGTCCTTCCGATCCGTTCTCATAGATACTGTTTATATATCAACTATTGATGCAAAAATTTTTATTCGGGGAACCGCCGGCGCATCTCGTTCAGTAACTGCACAAGGGTTTTCAATTGTTCTTTGCCAAAGGGAGCCATCAGCCGGTGGACTTCGGCGGCATAGAGCGGTTCGATTTTGTCCAGCAGCCTGGAGCCTTTGGGTGTCAACTGGATAATATTGTAGCGGCGGTCGTCGGTGCTGGTACGTTTGACCAGGCTATTGCGTTCGAGCCGATCCACCAGCCCGGTCACATTAGCCCGCCCCACCACCATCAGCTCGCCCAGCCGGGCCTGGCTGAGGCCGTTCTGCCCGCCCTGGTGACGCAGCATCATCAGCATATTCAACTGGACATCGGACAGGCCAAAGGATTTGAGGAAGTCGGCGGCCTTTTTCTTCATCGTCACCGCAGTGTAATAGACCCCCAGGATCGCCTCGTGCTCGAGACTGGCCAGCGGCTTGACTAATTTGAGTTCTTCTTTCAGGGCCATATCACACCTTTATGTTTATTTCCATACTGTTTACATATAAACTATACACCTGGATACTATCCAAGTCAATCTTATTTTTGAAAATTTCTCAAACTAACTGATTTTAAAGCGATAAAGTCGTAAATGCTGTATAGTAGAGTTGTCAACCTGCATAAGCGGGAATCCAGGGCCTGAAAGCGAAAGCTGGATACCCGCTTTCGCGGGTATGACAAATCGGATCGGTCATTTGTGCGAATTATGGATTTTTTTGCCCCTGCTTGATATCCATATCCAGTTTCCAGAGGTATTTCTGGGTGCGAAAGGAGATGAAGCACAGCAATAGGACAGATACCCCCAGCAACCAAGGTAATAGCGGCAGAATCCATCGGGTACCCAGGAGGGTCAGGGCGGTGTTTAAGACGATAAACCAAATCCGGATTTCTGTCGGGCCGGTGGCAAGATAGGTAATTTTAAACTCCCCCGTCGCCCCGAAGCCGAGGAAGGAGGCGGTCATATAGCCGCCAAAGACCGGAATCAGGTATAGGATAATCTCGCGGCTGGTCCCTTCGGTCAGGAGGGCATAGCCGATTAATGTGGAGCATAAAAAGACATAATCCAGCAGGTGGTCCATATAAAAGCCCCACTTGATCAGGCCGGTGTCTTTGTAACGGCCGATGGCGCCATCGAAAGCATCCGTAAACCATTGCAGGAAAATCATTAACGAACTGAGCCACAGCCAGTGCAGGTTACCCGTTCGCCCGGCCAGCCAGCCGAAGGCAATCAGCCCCACGCACCAGGGAATCGTCAGCAGGGTCAGATGCCAGGTTTCGATCCAGCGAGGAAAATACGGCGTCAGCCACGTGATAAAGCGCTTTTCATACGGGGCCAGCAGGGTTTTCATCGGGGCCTTGCCGGCGGCGCCGGTGGGTTGGGTTGTCATGTCGTGCTACTCCTTCGAGACTATTTCTGATTTTTTGAAACACTGTACCGCCGCCGACGGTCTGAGTCAATGCAGGGCAAGCTGTTTTCCTTGCATTTGATGGAGATTGCCGATACATTGAAGCTGATATTAGGGAGACAAAACAATGTCCGCACAGATATCCGAAGAACGCAAAAACTGGTACAAAATCGGGTTGGTCATGCAGATTGCCGGCGCGTGCCTGTTTACCCTGCCGTTTATTGCCATTCTTTTTGTAATGATATCGTCAACGCTCCACGGTGGCTTTGAACCCAAAGGCATTGTGTTTGTGCCAATCGCTTTTGGGGTGGGATTTATCGGCTTTGCCATGATTGCGGCCGGCGGAGTCGTTCGCGGTGTTGCCGCCAAGGGTAAGGCGGGGTCGGGATTGACGCTGGACCCGGAGCAGGCCCGTAAGGATCTGGAACCGTGGAGCCGGATGACCGGCGGGGTTGTCAAGGATGCACTGGACGAGGCCGGCGTGGATATCGGGCAGGCCAGCAGCCAATTCATGCGGGGCGGGACTTCCGAACCGCAAAAGGTCATCATGATTAAATGCACCCACTGCGGCAAACTTAACGAAGACGATTCCAGATTCTGTCAGGAATGCGGCAAGGCGTTTTAATCCGTCGTCTTCCATCACAACACTGGGATAATTTGAGAATTGAAAATCGGAATGCGCTGCAGTTCTATGGCGAATTATTCTGTTGCGCCGTAGTCTTTGAGCAGCTTGACAATGTCCGGATGATTCCATTGCTGCGCGACACTCAACGGCGTGTAATCTTTGCCGAAAAAACGGGCCTTGATGGTCACGTCCGCTTTGACTTCCAGCAGCAGCCGTGCAATATCCGTATAGCCCAGCCCGCAGGCTACCATGAGAGGCGTCAGGCCGTTTTTGTTAATCACATTGACATCGGCGCCGGCCTGAATCAACCGGCGAATTTCCGTGATATGCTCGGCTTTCATGGCCTCCGAGAGGACCTTCAAATGCTCGGTTGCCTGGGCATCGTGGGGTGTGGCCGGGGTGGTGACTGACATTGCATTGGAGTTTGAGGCCGAGGGCACTGCCGGGGCGGCATCCGATGCGGATTTGCTGCATCCTGTTATCAGCACGATCAACACTATCGTAAATCCATACGCAGCTTTTTGGGTGTTCATGATTCGGGTCTCCCTGTGCATCGCAAGGAAAGTATATCTCTCTTGTCTGCCGGCGTCAAACATGGATTTGCTATTTTATAATTCTTGATTTTTGATTGTCACATATTCACCATGGACATGAAGAAACTAAAGACAGGCGTGTGTCATTTATAGCAATTGGTTAGTTTCTTAAACTGAGCGTATCTTGAAGCAATAAACTCATAAATAGTATTTACTTAAGTAGTTATTGAAATTGTCATTCTCGCGAAAGCGGGAGTCCAGAGTCTGAAGAAAAAGCTGGATACCCGCCTGCGCGGGTATGACAAATCGAATCAGTCAGTCTGATAGACTGATGAATGAGAAACCGAATATTTCGGCTGCCATTCCCGAACAAATTATTCCTGGGCGCCATAATCTTTCAATAGCCTGACCACTTCTGTATGGCCCCACTGCTGCGCGATACTCAGCGGAGTATAATCTTTGTTCAAGATGCGGGCTTTGATATTGACATCCGCTTTGGCTTCCAATAACAGCCTGACCATTTCAAGATTGCCTGTTTTGGACATGATCCACAGGGGGGTAATGCCATCCTTGTCGGCGGCATTGGCATTTGCCCCGGAAGCCAGCAATAGACGGACAAACTCGGCTTGCCCTTTCTTCGATGCTTCCAGCAGCGGAGTCAGACCGTTTTTATCCGCGATATTGACATCGGCCCCGGCGTCCAGCAGCAGCCTGAAAATCTCGGGATGGTCATACTGCAATGCCGCCAGCAGTGCGGTGGCACCATCGGTTTTGCGGATGACATTGGTGTCGGCTTTGGCATCCAGCAGCAGTTTGACCACATCAGGATAGCCCTTCCATGACGCCTGCCATAACGGGGTCAGGCAGTCGTTGTCCGCGGCATTCACATCAGCCCTGGCCTCGATCAACAGCCTGGCCACTTCGGTATGGCCATATTGTGATGCCATCAACAGCGCGGTTACACCATACGTTGCAGTGGTATTGGCATCCGCCCCGGCTTCCAATAACAGCCTGACAATCCTGGAATCGCCCTTCTGGGAGGCCATCAACAGCGGCGTATAACCGTATGTTTTTTCCACCGCGTTGACATCCGCCTTTGTCTCCAGCAAGAGCTTAATTACCTCGACATGACCATTCTGGATTGCGACCATCAATGGTACAGCATTATTTTTATCCACGGCATTCACACCCGCCCCGGCGGTCAGCAGCAGCCCGACAATCTCGACATGGCCGCGCTGCGAAGCAATATGCAACGCGGTAAAACCATAGGTCTTTTCAACGGCGCAGATGTCGGCTCTGGCTTCCTGCAGGAGTTTGACCATTTCAATATCACCATTCTTTGACACCATCATCAGTGCGTTAAGACCATTTTTGTCGGCGGCATTCACGTCGGCTTTGGCACCCAGAAGCAGCCTGACGACCTCGGCATTGCCATTTTCTGATGCGTGCATCAGCGGAGTGATACCCTCAGAAGAGGCGGTGTTCACCTCCGCCCCGGCATCCAATAACAGCTTAACGACTTCAGTACGGCCTTTCAGTATGGCCACGTGCAATGGAGTTGTGCCGTCAGTCGTGCGGGGGGTATTCACCTGTGCTCCGGCATCCAGAAGCAGTTTGATAACATCGATATGGCCATCCTGCGACGCCTGCCACAGTGCGGTAATGCCTTTTTTATCTGCAGCACACACATTGGCTTTGGCGGCCAGCAGCAGCTTGATAATCTCGATATATCCCTTTTCCGAAGCGATCATCAGTGCAGTGGCACCATTAATCGTGTCGGCAGCGTTGACATTCGCTTTGGCTTCCAGTAAGAGCCTGACCACCTCAATATGACCCTTTTGCGATGCCCGCCACAGGGGAGTGAGCCCCCTGTTGTCCGCAGCGTTCACCTCCGCCCCGGCTTCCAGCAGGAGTCTGGCAACCTCGGCATAGCCTTCCTGCGATGCCCAATGCAGCGGAACAGCACCGTTGGTCTTATCCGCGGCATTCGGATCCGCCCCGGCGGCCAGCAACAGCGTGATGACCTCAACACCGTTCTTTTGCGATGCCCGCCACAACGGCGTGATGCCCTCTATGTCGGCGGCATTAACCTGGGCTTTGGCTGCCAGCAGCAGCCGGACCACCTCGATGTGGCCTTCCTGCGACGCCCAATACAGCGGCGTGTAACCGGTTTTGTTCGCAGCATTCACATTCGGCCTGGCGGCCAGCAATAATTTAACAACCCCGACATGTCCAAGCCACGACGCCACCCCCAGCGGGGTGTCGCCTTCATCATCCGCGGCATTCACATCGGCATTGGCTTTCAGCAGCAGGCTGACGATCTCGCCCTGGCCGTTCTGCACCGCCTTTAACAACGGCGTCGCGTTATTGGGGCCTCGGACATTGACATCCGCACCGGCCTTGATCAATTCGAGGACTTCAGCAGCATCGTATGCAGCCTCGAATTCACCCAGGGCCTTCAACCTGGCCGTAGCCGTATCGGCCTCGTTTGGAACCGCCAAGGTATATTGTCCGGTGCATGTGAGCATGAAAATCAGGAAGGCAGTTAATCCGGGGATTGAGCTTTGTGTATTCATCATCTTTTTTTCTCCACAAGAAAGCACTTTTCGCAAAATTCTTTCGGTTGATGAGAAATGGCAATGATATACTTAACAAGTATCATTTTGCCGCGAGGATGGCCACAGAATGCATTGAAACGGACCATAGCCGCGCCTCGGGCGGACAATTTCATCCAGGATCAATCTATATCTATATGATCCCATTCCTTTGCCTGGCCGTCAATCGCAATTTTATTTTTTTCCTAATGCCAAAGGGGGCTTTGCAAGAAGGAAAACGCGGCTTTGAGGTTTTTTTTAAAAGTTGTCGATTGTAAAGCAGGTGAGATTCCATATAATGATATTCTGTTACAAGCCTGATGCGACACGAAGGGCGAAAGGGAATGTTCAGGGATAAATGGAGATGGATATCAAAAATCAAACAGCAAAATGCAAAATGACAGAGTAAAAATGAAAATGATGTTTGATAAAAAAAAAACATGAAAGACTATAATATATGCGGATCAGAACATATTTCATCATCCTTCTTATCATCATTGTAGTCTGCACTTATGCGGCCGGGGCGATCTTTTTAGCGACCAAACTGCCGGGGATTGTTCTGGATTTTCTGACGAAATATCATGAGTCGGATCCCCAGAAAATGATGGTCTATTTGAGTGATCGATATACCCTGACATTTCCCGAAAGCACCCAACCCATAAAAGCAGCCACCGCAGCCATGGATGCATCGGGTAATTATGATTTTATCATGAAGTTTCAAATGAAAGCCGAGGAGGTTAATACGTTTCTGGCGAGCCTTGATGAAACTATAGATGAATTCACAATCTATAATCCGGCCTTAGACAACCGATTACAAAAAAATTACTCGGAATGGTTTAAGACTCCTATCAAAAGCGGGCAAATAAGAGACTTTAGGAGGCATGCAACACCTGCTCATCTTAATAATATTTTATTTGATTTTAAATTGTATATCGATACCAGCCAGAACAGCATAGTTACTTTTTATATGAATGGTGTTTATATATGCGACGGCTATTAAGACCATACAAACGAAAATACTTTGTGATAGGCGGGATAAGCCTGGGGATTGTGTTGTGTTCATTGTGGCTAGTTATAGGGATTTCCTGCAAACAG